>JAJFHI010000428.1 GCA_021775715.1 Hyphomicrobiaceae bacterium
CGAGGGGAATTCCCGCGACGAACTTGGCGCGGTTTTCCGGTGTGTCGGGCAGTCCCATGAACTGTTCCAGCATGCCCGTCTCACCCATGACAGGGTTGATCGCATTGACGCGAATGTTGTCGGGCGCAAGCTCGACAGCCAACGACTTCGTCAAAGTAATCGCCGCACCCTTCGAACCGTTGTACCAGGTGAGCCCCGGCCTCGGGCGCACGCCAGCCGTTGACGCGACATTGATAATCGACCCTCCGCGCCCACGCATGGATGGCACCACGGCTTTAACGGTCAGAAAGATCGACTTCACATTGACAGCGTAAATGCGGTCAAACTCGTCTTCACCCACATCCATCAAAGGTTGATTGCGGTGGGTGACGCCGGCATTGTTGACAATGATATCAACCGGACCGAAGCGTGATTCAGCTTCGGTTATCATTCGAGCGACGTCAGTTTGCGAGGTCACATCGACATGACACGGGGTCGCGTTTACACCCAACTCAGTGGCAACATCTGCAGCGCCCGTCTCATTGATGTCAGCAACAACAACTTTGCCACCTTCACGCACGAAAGCTTCGGCAATGCCGAGTCCAAATCCAGAGGCCGCCCCAGTGACAACCGCTACTTTTCCATCCAAACGCATCCCGCCTCCCGAACTTTTTTGTTTTAGTCTTCTCGACGCAAAGTGTCTGGTCAAGAAGCGTCGCTTAGTCCGTGACGTCTTTTTCTGCCATACGCGCCATCGCCTCTGCCCGGTAAGGCGAGGCCGGATACGTGCCAAGCATTTTAAGTTCACTGGAGAAAAACGATAGCTCCTCGAGCGCCAATGCCACCATACGGTCTGACGGATGGCCCTCAATGTCGGCGAAAAACATCGTCGCCATGAATGAGCCGGACATCTGATAGCTTTCAAGCTTGGTCATGTTGACGCCGTTGGTCGCAAAGCCGCCTAGCACCTTGTAAAGCGCCGCCGGAACGTTGCGCACGCGAAAGATAAACGTCGTCATAACTGGGCTATTGCCCGCGACCGCATCGTCGGCTTCGCGCGCCAGGATTACAAAGCGCGTTGTATTGTGTTCCTCGTCTTCAATATCGCTCTTGAGGATCTCCAGTCCGTAGACTTCGGCTGCAAGCGTTGAAGCAATAGCGGCGGTTGTCAGATCGCCGGCTTCCTGCACCATGCGCGCAGCACCTGCCGTGTCCGCTTCCGGCACTGGTGTCAGCCCCAAGGCACGCAACGTCTTGCGGCATTGGCCCAACGCCTGGGTGTGGCTCATTACGCGCTTGATTGAGTCTAAAGTTGCGCCCGGTTTGGCCATCAACTGGTGACGCACACGCAGGAAGTGCTCGCCGACAATGAAGAGGCTTGCATCGGGCAACAGGTGATGAATGTCGGCAACACGGCCTGCCACGGAGTTTTCAATCGGGATCATGGCGACGTCGACGTCGCCAGACGACACGGCTGCCAGGGCATCTTCAAATGTCGGGAAGGCGATGGCCTTAGCACCCGGATAGGCCTCGGTGCATGCCATATGTGAATTGGCGCCAGGTTCGCCCTGATAGCCGACACGGGCGATGTTTTTGTTTTTTATTCCGGATGACGACATCGGCGGGGCAACTCTTGTGTTCGGGTACGGGCTGCGGCTGGTGCAGGTTCGAGCTTGTGATTAAGTCAATCCACATTCGCGAGGCGAATGCACTATGAATCAGGAGTCGTTTGCGGAAATCAACTGACTGGCGCGCTCGAGATCGGCGGGAGTATCAACACCGACCGGAACCGTGTCAACGACGACCACATCAACGCGCATACCATCTTCCAGCGCACGCAATTGTTCCAGCCGCTCGCGTTTTTCCAATACCGACGGTGGCAGCGTTATGAACCGCTCAAGAGCCGAACGGCGATAGGCGTAGATACCGATGTGATGGAACAACGGCCCGTCGCCAAACGGCGCGGTGGCACGCGTGAAGTAAAGTGCGCGCAGATGTTGGTGCCCCGATCCATCCTGTCTTGGCAACGGTGTGCCGACAACCTTCACGACATTTGGATCGTCGCGTTCGCGCGCCTCGCGGATTTCCGCCGCTAGAGTTGCGATGTGCGTTTGCTTGTCGAGTTCCAAAGGAGAGAGGCAGGCGGTGACGAGATGTGGCTCAAGTGTCGGCAGGTCGCCCTGCAGGTTAACGACAAATTCGCAGTCTGCATCCGGATCAACACGGTTGACCGCCTCAAAGACCCGATCTGAGCCCGAGGCATGATCGGCCCGCGTCATCACCGCTTCACCACCAGCTTGGCGGATCGTCGCGGCAATCTCTTCAGAATCCGTCGCCACGACCACTCGGCCGGCCTCAGCCGCACAGGCTCGGCGCCAAACATGGACGATCATCGGCTCACCCGCGATCAGGGCCATCGGCTTTCCCGGCAATCGGCTGGCCTGCATCCGGGCCGGAATTACAATCAATGAACGCTGCAAATTCGACTCCTTCTTGGACTTTTGGGTGTGGGCGGTGACAATTAGCCTCGGCACTAAGCCTGTTAGAGAGGCCTTAGTCTCGTTGCAACCCATTGCGGAATTTTATATTCGCAACGAAGACTAATTGCGCAGACGCGGAAAATGCATCCGCCCACCCTGTAAACTCACGGATCAGGAACCGATGGATTCAATTGAACTGACGAAATTTGCAAGCATCATTTTGGTCTCGCTCCTGCTAATTATTGGTGGACGCGTCCTTATCAATGAAGTCGGTCATGGCGGTCATAGCAATCAGGTCGGCTACAAACTGCCCACCGGCGAGCCAAGCGCTGCTGGCACAGGCGCAGCTGAGGCCAAACCAGCCTTTGATGCTGCTAAAGTGGTGGCTGCTGCAGCGTCTGCAGATGCCGGTGCAGGCGAGAAATTCATGAAGAAATGTGCGGCTTGCCACGGTTGGGAGCCAGGAAAAGGTAACGGCATCGGGCCAAACATCCACGGTGTTGTCGACCGTGCGATTGGCAGCGCAGACGGGTACAAATACTCAAAAGGGCTGGCCGGCAAGGGTGGAAACTGGACATTAGAAAATCTTGCAACCTTCCTGCATAAGCCAAAAACCTACGTGCCCGGCACGAAGATGATCTTTCCAGGCATAAAAAAAGACGGCGATCTGGCAAACGTCCTCGCCTACCTCAAGTCACTGAAATAACGTATTAAACACACTATTTTCCACAAACATTTAGCCCTGCCACACCCGCGGCGGGGCTTTTTTGTGATTCACGCAAGCCGATCACGCACTATGCTGCATGAATAAGGCCAACATTTTGATATTGCTTAAGTTTTACAAGTGTTTCCAGGCGGCCGCGTTCGACTTTTGCAAAAGTGACAAAAAATAAACGTGAGTCTCAGGCCTGTCGCGGCGATGATGCGGGCAGGAAAAATCAAGTGCTGAAGAAAATGCAGCACACAGATATAAAATTCGGGAGGATAAGCTTTGTTCGGCACGATCGAGAGTTTGAGGATACCCGTGCGGGTCGTTGGCGCCTTAGGGTTGGCGATGATCGCGATGATTCCGGCGACCGGAACCTCCTGGGGTGATGCGCAAGACGCGGCAAACCAGACCCGGCATCACGGCTTGTCGTTGATCGGCAAACCGCAGTACGGGCCCGACTTCAAACACTTCGACTGGGTCAACCCAGATGCCCCCAAGGGTGGTAAAATCCGTCAGTATGCACCTGGCAGCTTTGACAGCCTGAACGCATTTTCAGTGAAAGGCGATTCGGCTGCCGCGCTCTCTCTCATCTACGACACTTTGATGACGACCAGCCCCGACGAGCCATCTACCGAGTATGGCCTTGTCGCAGAATGGGCGAGTTTTCCAGACGACTTTTCTTCAGTGACATTTGGACTGCGCAAAGAAGCCCGCTTTCACGACGGCAAACCTATCCGTCCTGAAGACGTTGTGTTCAGTCTGACAGCTCTGAAGAAAGCCCACCCGAGTTACGCTTTCTATTACAAAAACGTTATCAAGGCGGAGAAGACCGGCGAACACGAAGTCACCTTCACGTTTGACATGAAGGGCAATCGTGAGCTGCCACAAATCATCGGCCAGCTTGAAATTTTGCCGGAGCATTTCTGGACCGGCAAAAATGCCGACGGTGAACAACGCGACCTTACGAAGTCGTCGTTGGAAGTGCCGCTCGGCTCTGGTCCCTACAAAGTCAAATCTGTTGTTGCTGGCCGCGATATCACATACGAGCGCGTGAAGGACTATTGGGCCAAAGATCTGCCTGCCATGAAAGGGCAATGGAACTTCGACGAAATCGCCATCCGCTATTATCGCGACCGCACGCCCGCTTTCGAAGCTTTTAAGAGTGGGGACATACATTTCTGGTCTGAGAACAGCGCGAAATCGTGGGCAACGGAGTATTCGTCCGAACCATTTAAAAAAGGCTTGATCCTAAAGGACGATTTGAAGAACGGCCGCGTTGCCGGAATGCAAGCGTTCGTTTTCAATCTTCGCCGCGACAAGTTTAAAGACGTGCGCGTGCGCGAGGCCTTGAACCTCGTCTACAACTTCGACCAAGCCAACAAGACTTTGTTTTATGGCCAGTACAAACGCCTCGGCAGTTTCTTTGAAAACTCCGAATTGCGCGCGTCCGGTAAGCCAGAAGGCACAGAGCTCGAAATCCTCAATGAGGTAAAGTCTGAGGTCCCAGAACGCGCGTTTGGTGAGGCGTGGGAGCCAACGACAATTGGGTCATCAATCGAGCACCGCAAGAGACTACGGCGCGCGTTGAGTCTGATCAAAGAGGCCGGCTGGAAACTAGAAAAAGGCGTTCTTCGCAATGCCAGGGGCGAGGCCTTCAAAATTGAATTTCTGCTATCACAGCCAACATTCGAACGCGTTATATTGCCGTTTGTAAATGATCTGAAGAAGATTGGTGTGCAAGCGACAGTGCGGGTTGTCGATAGCTCACAGTATAAACGCCGGGCCGACGACTTCGACTTTGACATTGTTGTCGGGAGCTATGGACAGTCACACTCACCCGGCAATGAACAGCGCAGCTTCTGGGGCTCGGCCGCCGCCAAAAGTCCAGGCAGCCGCAACATTGCTGGCATATCGAACCCGGCAATCGACAAAATTGTCGAGCGCATCTGCATTGCCAAGGACCGCAAAGAGTTGATCGCAGCAACACGTGCACTTGATCGCGCATTGCTGTGGAACTTTTATGTGATTCCACAATGGTATTACCCATACGACCGCGTCGCCTATTGGACGCATTTAGGACATCCCAAAAAGCTGCCATCATTGAACCCGTCATTTATGCGCACGTGGTGGGTTGACCCAGATAAAGCGAAAAAACTAAAAACGGCGCGAGCCAAATAGATGAACAGCAACGAGGTGCCCGTATGACAGATATCAACAAGTGGCTTGCTGGGCAGGCCGCGTGCAGGACATTTTGCGCGCTCTTGTTGATGTGTGC
>JAJFHI010000429.1 GCA_021775715.1 Hyphomicrobiaceae bacterium
CCTCCGAGTAGGCTCTAAATCAAACCACGCCAGTTGATTGAAGCTCGATCATTCAACCCGGCAACATGAGCAAAGAAAGGCTGATCTTTTACAAGAACAGCCTTTTTTGTGCTCACGCCAACTTACAATGGCAAGCGGGCTCATGCGATGAAAAGTAATTGTCTACGGCCGTCACGATTGATTTCGAGACTTTGTTGCGCCACTTGTCTGAGCGAAGGAGAGCTGCGTCCTTCTTGTTTGAGACAAATGCCAACTCGATAAGCACTGATGGGAACTTCGCAGTCTTTAGAACTTTGAACGCCGCGTTCTTGTCGGGATGGCTTCTAAGTTTCGTTGAGTCACCCATGTACTCGATCACCGAACGTGCAAACATCGAACTGCGCGCACTGGTGACCTCAACTTCTCGCCGTGCCAGGTCTGCAAGGATGTCGCGTACGGCACTGACGCTTCCGCTGGCGGCGCGCACGGTTGACATCTCCTCACGCGTCAGGACCTTACGTGCAACATCCCGACGTGCCGATGATTTCAAGCGTCTGGCAACTGACGGGCGCAGTGAATAAATAGTCGCCCCGCGCGCACTACTACGTGCATAGTCGGCATGTACGGCAATGAACAAATGCGCCTTGTTTTTTTCCGCGAATTTACGGCGCCCGCCGAGTGATATGAATTCGTCTGTGTCGCGGGTCATCAAAATCCGATACCGGCCGGTTTTTTCCAGCGCATCACGAAGTTTCAAACTGAATTTGAGAACGACATTTTTTTCAACGGTGCCATGCTTTTTGGCTCCCGAATCGTGGCCACCGTGTCCGGGGTCAATTACGATTGTCGGTTTGAATGCACGAGCTGCGAGTTGGTCAGGGTGCACGGCGCGTTTTGGTAATGGCGGTTGGATAAGTGCAGGACCACCAAGCGTATAGGCTGGCTTAAATCTGCCGACGCGTTTGTTGGCAGCATCCGCTTTTGCGTTTTTCACGTTGGCTTCAATCGGCACGATTTTCAGAGCCAGATAATAGCCATTTCCATTGGGGTTTTTTTCAATCTTGGCGCTTTCGACAACGACAGGCGCTTCGACGTCGATCACGACGCGGGACTTGCCAGGTGCTGATCGTCCACCGCGAAATGATCTCACGAGACCGTTGGCAGTTGTGCTGGTTGTTCGTGGAAGCCGTAGTTTGACGCTTGGCAGCTCAACCACAACGCGGTTGGGTTTTGAAAGAGAGAACACCTGAAATTCGGTGCGCTGTGCCAGACCAATGACAAACCGTGTTGGCTTGTAAGGCGTTGTTTTCTTTGGGCTGGAGTTGGGGCCGCCGAACCATGACTGTATGCCACCGGCAACGGCTTGATGCGTCGGCTGAAGACCAACGAGCGCCACAAGAACAAGCAATGTGGCGACAAAAAATGGGCAGATAACCCGCCTGAAAAGGCGAGCCGAAGTCCCTAAAAGCATTTACGTTGACCCCCGTCTACGCATACAAAATTACCCTGGGAGTACAATTTGGCCGATGAAGATGGCAACAACCGGGTCGTCATCGGGTCTTGTTATGTTTATGCGTTTGTAAACCCTAATGCCGGGTTAAGGAGGCCGTTCAAATTTGTCGGACTCGGGCGGTAGATCGGGAAAAAAAAGAAAGCTCTAACTAAGAAAAACATCCTCTAATCAAAGTCTTGAGCTTGCCAGCGAGCCTGCGCGGCCTGGTCGGTCTCACGCGCGTCGACCCATTTTGCTTCACTATTCGCACCCGCCTCTTTCTTCCAGAAGGGCGCTTTGGTCTTCAGGTAGTCCATCAGGAATTCAGCAGCCTCGAAGGCCGCTCTGCGATGGGGTGAGGCGGCGATCACCAGAACAATGTTGTCGCCTGGGGCTAGTTCGCCAATGCGGTGGACGATCAGGCTGGCCTGGAGGGGGAAGCGGTCGTGAGCTGCAGCCTCAACTCGGGCGAGCTCGTTTTCCGTCATTCCGGGGTAGTGCTCAAGCGTCATCGACTGAATGGATGCTCCGCTGGCCGTGCCGCCACGTACCAAACCCGTAAAGGTAGCAACGGCGCCGATGTCAGTGCGCCCGGCAGTCAGCTGCTTGATTTCGGCGCCGACGTCGAAATCTTCCGTTTGCACGCGTACGACCATGGTAAAACTCAACCTCCCGTGACAGGGGGGAAAAATGCGATTTCGCGCGCGCCCTCAAGCGATGTTTGCGGCGGGACATGGTTTTGATTGATGGCAGCGCGCACGACGTCTTTCTTGGCTTCGAAGACGTCGGCATATTCCGGTCCGCGGGCGCCAAGCCACACCATCAGATCGGCGATGGTCCTGACCTCTGATGGCGGAGATAAGGTTTCCTCACCTTTGCCAACGCGTTCGCGAACCCAGGCGAAATAAACAAGCTTTACAGTGATTGCGCTTGCAGATGTTTCGAAATTCTTTTTGTCTGCGTTTGCCAATTGCTGATCGGTATCGGTCATTGTTCCATCGCGTGTTGGACGCCAGCTTTCAAGTAGTCATAGCCCGTCCACAACGTTAGAAGGGCTGCCAGCCATAATAGCCAGATACCTGTCGCTGTAACACCCGAAATCACACTGTCTGCCGCAGGACCACCAATCAAAAAACCAAGCGCGATCATCTGAACGGTAGTTTTCCATTTAGCAAGTTCAGTAACGTGAATTTTGACGTTCAGCTCCGCGAGGAATTCGCGCAGGCCCGAGACCAGGATCTCACGACACATAATGATGATCGTTGCCCAGATCGACGCCCCGGCGATCGTGCCGTCATAGACGAGCATCAACAAAACGGCGCCGACCAGCAGTTTGTCGGCGATCGGGTCAAGCATGGCGCCAAGAGAGGATTGCTGAGAAAGTGCGCGGGCTAGGTAGCCGTCAAGCCAATCGGTGATGCAGGCGGCCGTAAATAAGGCGAGTGCCGTCCAACGCGCGGCATCACCTTCAAGGAAAAACAGGCATCCAACGACGATCGGCACAGCAACGATGCGCCCATAAGTTAGGACGTTGGGCCAGTTCGTGACGATGGCTCGTGAGGCAGCTTGCTCCATAATCTTGATAGATCATCCGTTGTGCGACGCGTCAATGGGCAACCATGCCAATAACCAATGGGTCGCGTCTTGAGCAACTTGACCGGCTCTGACGATGGCCACAAGTGCAGGGTCGTTTAAGCGTTAAAGTTCAGCAATTTGGTCGATGTGACGGGATGAGTTATGGCGCCACAGACTTTTTGTAATAGGTGACGGCTGCTTGCGACAGTGCACCGCCAACCACACATGGGATTCCTAACTGGATCTGGCCAAGCACGCTGGCGACGACGCAACCGAGGGCAAGGCTGGTGACGCCGGCGTCTCCCCACCACGCGAAGTTGCGTTTGGTTTGTGGACCTTTGACCTTCAGGGTCTCGATCGCGGACACAGCATCCTTGCGGATGGCGGCCAGCTCGAAAGTTTCGGCAGCCTGGATGATTTCGCGCAGTTCGCGGCGGATTTTGGGCGGTTGATGGTTGAGTTCCGTCTTGCACAGATCCAACAAATTCTTGTCGCGTGCCGCGTTTGACGCCAGCGTCCACTTCGCCATCGATCCAATTGTCAGCTTTTCGACATCGTCACCGTCTTTGGCCCAAGCCAGTACGGAGATAATGGGTAGCGCTGCATCATAGCGCCCGGTGGCAAAATAATAGCCCCAATGCGTGTCGATTACTTCTGGGTTTGCTTCCAACGGCAGTTCGGTAAGGGTTTTGCCGCCTTGGTAGAGGTAGCGTTTGATGAGGACTTTGCGAGCCGGCATGCGTTCAGCAAAATCGCCCAGTAGGGCTTTCCAATCCGGCAGGCCGGAGTAGGCAATCGCTTTTATAAGGATGACCTGGGCGGC
>JAJFHI010000430.1 GCA_021775715.1 Hyphomicrobiaceae bacterium
AGCTGACATTAGAAGTAGCCCTCTTGCTTTTTCTTCTCCATGGCACTGGCTTCATCATGGTCGATGAGCCGGCCCTCCCGTTCAGACGTCGTTGCAGAGAGTGTCTCCGCCACAACTTCCTCCAGCGTCGATGCTGTTGACAACATTGCCGCCGTCAGTGGCCAGCAGCCAAGCGTGCGAAACCGGACACTGCGTTCTCGCACCTGTTCCCCATCCCGCAACTCAATGCGGTCATCATCCAGCACCAGCAACTGCCCCTCACGTTCGATCGTTGGCCGTTTCGCTGCTAGATAAAGTGGTACAATGTCGAGTTTTTCACGCAACAGATACCGCCAGATGTCTTTTTCGGTCCAGTTCGACAGTGGGAAGATGCGCGCGGTTTCACCAGCACCAAGACGGCCGTTCAAAAGACTCCACATCTCGGGGCGTTGATTGCGCGGGTCCCAACGGTGACCTTTGGCGCGGAATGAAAACACACGCTCTTTTGCGCGGCTGGCTTCTTCATCACGCCGAGCGCCACCAAAGCCTGCATCAAAACCGTACTTGTCGAGTGCCTCTTTCAAAGCACGCGTCTTCATCACATCGGTATAGGTCGAAGGCGAATAATCAAAAGGGTTGATGCCTTGCTCGCGGCCCTCTTCATTCGTGTGCTCAATGAAGTCAAGGTCGTACTCTTTCATCTTGGCATCACGAAACGTGATCATGTCACGGAATTTCCAACCGGTGTTGATGTGCAGCAGCGGGAACGGCACCTTCATTGGCCAAAACGCCTTGCGCGCCAGATGCAGCAGAACCGTTGAGTCTTTACCGATTGAATAGAGCAGCACAGGCTTGCGAAACTGCGCTGCAGCTTCACGGAAAATATGAATGCTCTCAGCCTCGAGGAGATCGAGGTGTGACAGAGGTTTTGTCATGCTTATTTTTCACCTGAAGCGGGTTGAAAATTGGCGGGACGGTTGTGCAAACCGCATTCTTTGCCATCCTGGTTTTCCCACCACCAGCGGCCGGCCCGGATATCTTCCCATGGCTCGATTGCGCGTGTGCACGGCTGGCAGCCGATCGATGGGTAGCCTTGCGCGTGAAGGGCATTAATTGGAATGGAGTTGTCGGCGACGTAGGCCTCCAGTTTCTCAAACGACCAATCTGCAATTGGGTTGAGCTTTACCAACTTGAAGTCGTTGTCCCACGAGGCAAATGGTGTATCACCTCGGCCACCGGACTGATCACGTCGCAGTCCGGTAATCCAGCCACCGGCACCGGCCAACTGGCGGCGCAACGGCTGAACCTTGCGCGCATCACAGCAGGCTTTGCGCGCATCAATGGAATCGCGAAAGCCGTTGATGCCATCACGAGCGACAAGCTCTTCAACCTTGCGAGCTTCAGGAAACGCAATGCGGATCGGTATGCAATAGCGCCCGGAGGAGGCCGCAATGACATCCAGCGTTTCAGGAAAATGGCGACCGGTATCGAGCGTAAACACGTCGATGTCGGCTTTCGGAGTAGCGATCGCATGCAGCACCGCCTGATCTTCGATGCTGAGGCTGGTCGAAAACGCAATACGTCCGGATACTGCCTCACGGATGACGCCGATCCGCTGCTCCAGATCGTCGGTCTCGGCGATGCGCCGATCCAGTTCAGAAACGTCGTCAGCGATCGACACCGTGGCATTGGCCGTGGCCATAATCATGCACTCCAAGGATTGTGTTTGATGTCTAATACGTGGAATTTGGTTCCGAAAATACGGATTTCAAGAAATAAAAATTGTATTTTAATCCACATAGAAGCGGCAGGAAGAATTTCATTCTACAGACGCTTGACGCAAAATCATTCCGCGAAACAGCCAACTGCCTCAATTACCGCGAGCTCAATAATGCTGTATAGGGATGAAAATACCACTGCTAGTCGGTGTCCTTGACGTCGGACAGCCGAGTTTCGGAATCTTGTATGTATCCCGACAATTCCTCGCGTGTGTCGATATCGTGGAATGCCCGTTCATCCGCCCACGTTACAGTCTGCACCAGCGCGCCATGCGCCCGGATGATTGCCTTGCCCCCAGCGGGGCCATCAAGCTTCATAAGAGTTGGAAAGAGCGACCGTGACCACAGCACGGGATTGCGCTGTCGACCACTGTCATCGGTAGGCACCACGACACCCTCACCGGCTCCGGCTTCGAATTTTTTAATTAGCTTATCAATTAGTTCCGGCGACACATCCGGCATATCGGCCGGCACAACCAGCACGCCGTCAATCTCCGGACCAACGGCCGTGACACCGGCCGCGATCGAGCTCCCCATGCCATCTCTAGCCTTGCGATTGGTGATCCGAATAATTGACAAACCGCTTAACGCGCGGACAGCATCGGACGTCTCGTCATCGTCCGGGCCCATAACAACAAACACATCCCCTACGACACTTTTTGCAACTCGCAGAACAACACGGCGCAGCAGCGGCTCACCGTCAATCACGGCTAATCGCTTGTCATCGCCGCCAAACCTTTGTGATTGACCTGCCGCCAGGATAATCGCTGCAATACGCAAACCATTGCCTCCCTGAATGATCGAAGCCGGATTTACCATCCCGCCACGCTTGACTTTAAGCCCACCGTCAGCGTTGGTGTGGCGCCAATAGTCGCAACAAGATCAACCCGTTCCGATGCACCTCAAGAATTTAACACAAGCGCCAACTTCTGAGCTGATCAATGCATTTCGCGCGATTGTCGGCTCGCGACATGCGATTACTGATGCGCAAGCCCAGAAACCCTATCTCACAGAGTGGCGCGACCGCTATATCGGCAAGACGCCTATTGTCTTGCGCCCCGGAAACACCGATGAAGTCTCGCAAATTCTTCGCCTGGCAAATACCAATCGTATTGGCGTTGTCCCGCAAGGCGGCAACACAGGTCTTGTTGGGGGACAGATCCCGTTTGAAACAGGCCACGAGATCATTCTCTCAACCGGGCGCCTCAATGACATCCGCAATGTTGACGCTGTCGGGCGGACATTGACAGTTGGCGCCGGCATGACACTGACCGAGGTGCAGGCCAAAGCTCAATCAATGGATTGCCTCTTTCCCCTCAGTCTCGCCGCAGAAGGAAGCTGCCAAATCGGCGGCAACCTGGCGACAAATGCTGGCGGCGTTGCTGTGTTGGCGTACGGCAACACGCGTCAACTCGTGCTCGGCCTTGAAGTCGTACTGGCAGACGGGCGCGTGTGGGACGGCCTTCGCAAATTAAAGAAGAACAACACCGGATACGATCTACGCGATCTTTTTGTTGGCTCGGAAGGCACGCTCGGCGTCATCACCGCTGCGACATTGAAATTGTTCCCAAATCCTGGCGAAGGGGCAACGGCCCTCGTGGCCATGAACACGCTTGGTGCCGCTGCAGCATTGTTTCGCCACGTAAGTGAGCAAAGCGAAGACCTACTGACAGCGTTTGAGTTTTTCCCGCACATTGCGCTTGAGTTTGTCACGACACACATAGCCAACACCCGCATGCCGTTTTCAGTTCCGCATCCGTGGTATGCGTTAATCAATACGTCACGCAGCCGGGCGGACGAGACCTCCGCCAGCAACATCGAAGCCGTACTGGGCGATGCAATTGACAAAGCCGTCATCACTGACGCCATCATTGCAAAATCTACAGCGCAAGCGCACGATCTCTGGCGTCTGCGCGAAGGAATTTCCGAAGCGCAAAAGCCCGAAGGCGGCAGTATCAAGCACGACATCTCTGTACCGGTTGATTCAATTCCATCCTTCGTAACCCGCGCGAACAACCTGATCGAAAAAATGTGCCCTGGTGCGCGGCCGGTACCGTTCGGACATTTTGGTGACGGCAACGTGCACTACAATGTGTCTCAGCCAAAAGGCGCCGACAAATCCACATACCTGGCGCAATGGGAAGAGATCTCACACGCGGTTCATGATCTCGTCGTCGAGATGGGCGGATCGATTTCTGCCGAACACGGGATCGGCCGCATGAAACGCGACGAGCTTGCCCGCCTCAAAAGCCCTGTTGAGCTCGAACTCATGCGCAGTATCAAGACGGCCCTTGATCCAAACGGCATTCTGAACCCAGGAAAGATATTAGCCCGGCCGACCAACACCTAAGTATCTAAAGCCCGCCGCTTCAGCGCGTTTGGCTTCGAAAATATTGCGAAGGTCAACCAGCGCATCACCAGCCATCGCAGTTTTTGCTGCCT
>JAJFHI010000044.1 GCA_021775715.1 Hyphomicrobiaceae bacterium
GCGAATGTTCTGGCAGTGCAGGCGTCGATCGCCGTAGCATTCCTGCTGTTCATCGTGCTGACGTCCAATCCATTCCTTCGCCTTGATCCGGCGCCGATTGATGGGCGTGGCTTGAACCCGATTTTGCAGGACCCGGCGTTGGCGATTCATCCACCCTTTCTCTATGCCGGTTACGTCGGCTTCTCGATGGCGTTTTCGTTTGCGATTGCAGCACTTATCGACGGGCGCATTGATGCTGCTTGGGCGCGCTGGGTCAGGCCGTGGACGCTGGCGGCATGGATGTGCCTGACGGTCGGTATCGCGCTTGGATCCTGGTGGGCCTACTACGAGCTTGGCTGGGGCGGCTGGTGGTTCTGGGACCCGGTTGAAAACGCGTCTTTCATGCCGTGGCTAGCGGGAACGGCGTTGCTGCACTCCGCGCTCGTGATGGAAAAACGCGAGGCGCTGAAGGTCTGGACGGTTTTGTTGGCTATCCTGACATTCTCGCTGTCGTTGATGGGCACTTTTCTTGTTCGCTCCGGTGTATTGTCATCGGTGCATGCCTTTGCCGTTGACCCGGAGCGGGGCGTATTCATTCTAGCGATCATGGTGTTCTTTACCGGCGGTGGACTGTTGTTGTTTGCACTACGCGCAGCCGCCCTGCGCCAGGGTGGGTTCTTTGCGCCGATCAGTCGTGAGGGCAGCCTCGTTCTCAACAATGTGTTGCTGACAACGGCGACGGCGACCGTTCTGGTCGGCACGCTCTATCCGCTCGCATTGGAAGCGGTGACGGGTGACAAGATCTCAGTTGGACCGCCGTACTTCAACATGACGTTTGTACCCTTAATGACGCCGTTGCTGTTAGCGATGCCGTTTGGGCCGTTTTTGGCCTGGAAGCGAGGCGATCTGCGTGGAGCAGCGCAACGTCTGACGGTGGCCGCAGTTATTGCAACGCTTGTTATCGTCATTGCCTTCGCCGTGGCTCATCGTGGGCCGTGGCTGGCGCCGTTTGCCCTGGCGTTAGGTGTGTTTGTAATGGCAGGCGCAATATCCGAAGTCGCCTATCGCGCCAAAGTTGGTCGGGCAGATTGGGATGAAGTTACCCGCAGACTTTGGAATTTGCCGCGCTCTGTTTACGGCAGCATGGTTGCTCACTTCGGCATCGGCCTGATGGTCGTTGGAATTGTGGGGACATCTGCTTATCAAACCGAACGTGTGCAGGTCATGAAGCCGGGTGATAGTGTTGAGATAGCGGGCTACACGTTGACATTCCGGGGCGCCAAACCGCAACGCGGACCAAACTACCGAGAGCAGGTCGGACTCTTTGACGTGGCGCGCAACGGTGTTGTGTTCAAACAGCTGGCACCGGCCAAACGCGTCTATGATGCGCCACCTCAGCCAACGTCGGAGGCCGGTATCCATAACTCATGGCGCGGTGACCTCTACACGGTGCTGGGTGACGAGCAGCAGGAAGATGGGGGCTGGGCGGTGCGCCTATACTTCCATCCGATGGTTCGCTTTATCTGGCTAGGTGCCTTCATCATGTTCTTGGGCGGTGCGCTGTCGTTGGCGGACCGTCGGCTTAGAGTTGGCGCACCGCGCAAGGCCACGACCAAAACGTCTGTGGTGGCGGCGGAATGATGCGCTTTCTCAAGCAATACGTTTTTGTCTTGATCCTGGCGGCGACAGCCTCGACAGGATTTGGTGCCGCAGTTCATGCCGTACAGCCGGATGAGATTTTGTCAGATCCTAGGCTTGAATCTCGCGCGCGAGAAATCTCTGGTGGATTGCGCTGCCTGGTTTGTCAAAACCAGTCGATTGATGACAGCGATGCGCCGTTGGCCCGCGATCTTAGAATTCTTGTTCGCGAGCGCCTGCAAACCGGCGATAGCAATGAAGCGGTGCGTGATTACATTGTTGCGCGATACGGCGAGTTTGTGCTTTTGAAGCCGCCGTTTGGCACCCATACATTGCTGTTGTGGTTAGCCCCTTTGTTCGTTCTGGTAATGGCTGTCGTTATGGCGCGTCGGACGATGGGGCGGCGTTCACCGGGTGCAGCCGCGGTGGCAGAGCAAGGTCTAAATGCCGAGGAACGTCAGCGATTGGATAAGATCTTGTTAGAAGGCGCGGGTGACGATGACAAAACTGGGTCGCCCGGGTCCAACGTCAGCTGAATCTCACAAAAAAATCCGAGTTGCGCTAATTAACTTCGACCCAAAGTCGCTGCCGCGGGAATTACTCCAGTGTTTTGGCCGTTGCACTTCGGGTACGTTGGTGCCGGGCTTTGCGTAGATCAACGCTTGGATTCGTCCGTGTTTTCTTGACCGGGCTTGTCGGCGCAAATTCGCTAACCGCATCCTGCTGGCGAAATTGCTGGAGTAGTCTCACTGTCGCAAGTCCGGTGACGGGCAGCGCCATTGTTCGTTCATAGGATTCGATTGCAAAGCGCATTCGAGCCCCGTAAAGCCCGTCAATTTTTCCACGATAAAATCCAGCGGCTGCAAGGCGCTCCTGCAGTTCTTCGACTTGGCGCTTGTGGGTTAACGCTGGTGCCGCCAGAAAGTTTTGCAATCGCGCATAAAGAGGGGCGGCATGCACGCCCGTATTTGCGATGGTCTTCGACGCCATTTTTTTCATGACGCGGCCGTTCTGCATGATCATTTTTGCGCGCAGATAGGTGCCGACATTTATTGCGACGACTTCGGGACCGTTTGCACCGTCGACCAGCAGTGGCGAACCCGATGAAGCACCTGCTGTGTCGCACTTGTGCAGTACAAGCCGACTGGCTGATCGAAAATCGCTTTGTACAGTTCTCCAACTGGTGCCGGGAAAGCTGCGGGCAACAGGACAGCCGGTGTCAATGGCAAGCTTCCAATTACCAAAATCACGATGGAACGCTGTTTGATAAATTTTGTCCTGCCTGGCCAGGCGGAGGACGTCGTCCATTTTCTTCCGGCTGAGTTTGAAATGGCCGTACCGGCAAATATTCTTTTCGAGCCGGACGAAGGCCCAGTCCCGTGCGGCATCAATCGGCGGGCGCAACCGCAGATGATCGGTGCCGGTTGTGACATTCAACGCCGCCAAGCCTCGTTGGGCGCCGGCAATGCGTGTCTGGCGCATGCGCCCGCGTATGGGAAGCTGGAACGTGAAGCGATTAAGCCTTGCATTCCGGCCACCTCTGCCAGCCGACAGGCAGTGCGCGGCGGTCGCAACAACATTGGGCGCTACGCAAAAAGCACTGCAAACCGAGCGGGCCGCCCTATCGTAGAGCAGGCCGACCTTGTTTCCCACGCCGCGTTTTTGTCGGTTGAGGACCTGTCGGTTGTCCTTGCCAAAAACAGCGATCTTCTCAATTTGAGACAGGTGAGAGGTTTGCGGCGGTGGGGGTGACGATAGAGGCCGCGCGTTTGCCGCAATGGTGGCAGAAAAGAGGCCGACGGATAAAGCGGATGTCACTGTAGTCGCCTTGGGCCAGCCAAGCCGGCTCGATGCCCGCTGGACAGGACGCTTTAGGTGCCCAAAGTCCAAGAAAACACCTTGAAATACAGGTGTTAGGGCCCATTTATTGAACGACATACTTAACCAACGCATGGCCAACGCTACTCACTATTTGAACACCATATGCGCCCACTCTGCGCTTAAGGTTACAAACTGTTAAGGCACCCGAAAGGCTTCGGTAATGCCGCTTTGACTACGTCTTAGAGCACTAGAAATCCTGCCCGTTGTGGCAGTACGGAGGATGTACTTGATGGCTCAATCGACTTGCCATGAGAAAACAGCAAAACACGGGCCAAGCCGGTCCGCACGTCTTTTTGTTCGTGGCACCGCAGTAGCGGCCCTTCTCGGCACTGCACTGCTGGCGTTGCCACTGGCGCCGAATATGAGCACGGCTGAAGCGGAGCTTCGCCCGGATCCTGCTACGGCTGGTGTGATTGTTCCAGGCACTCCGGGTTCGTTTGCGGATTTGGTCGAGCAGGTAAAACCTGCCGTGGTGAGCATTTCCGTTGAGGGCACGGGCGCTTCGAAAAAATCGGCGTCTAAAGGCGGTAAAGGCAAAGGCAAAGGTAAGGGCAAGGGACCAAACTTCAGCTTCCCGAACCTGCCTGAAGACCATCCTCTGAATGACTTCTTCAAGAACCTGCCAAAAGGACAACAGCTTGAGCCGCAGCGCCCAGCACAAGCGCAGGGTTCAGGTTTTGTCATCAGCGAAGACGGCTATGTGGTGACCAACAACCACGTTGTCGAAGGTTCCAACTCGATCCAGGTTAACTTCGATGGCAATACGAAATATGATGCCGAGCTGATCGGAACGGACGCGCGGACAGACCTCGCGCTATTGAAGATCAAAAAGCCGGGACCATTCCCCTATGTTAAATTCGCGGACAAGAGCCCGCGTGTTGGCGACTGGGTTCTGGCCGTCGGCAACCCGTTCGGCCTCGGTGGTACCGTGACAGCCGGCATCCTGTCGGCACGGGGTCGCGATATTGGCTCAGGGCCTTACGACTTCCTGCAAATTGATGCGGCTGTGAACCGAGGCAACTCGGGCGGTCCGACGTTTGATCTTCAAGGGCGGGTGATCGGTGTAAACACAGCGATCTTCAGCCCGTCCGGCGGCAACGTTGGTATTGCCTTCGCGGTCCCAGCCAACACCGCCAAGGAAGTTATCAAACAGCTTCGTGATAGCGGGACAGTTAGCCGTGGCTGGTTGGGTGTGAAAATCCAGAATGTCGATGAAGACACCGCTGCGAGTCTTGGTCTCGAAAAGCCAAAGGGAGCGCTGGTCTCTGATGTCACGGTAAGTGGTCCGGCAGAAGCCGCTGGTATCCAGATGCAGGACGCCATCCTCAAGATCGATGACCAGGTGATCAACGACAGTCGTGACCTGGCTCGCAAGATTGCACAATACGCACCCGACAGCACAGTCAACGTTGGTGTTTGGCGTAACAGTGCGATGAAGGACATCAAAGTGAAGCTTGGTCGCTTCCCAACGTCACCAGCCGAATTGGCGGCGATTGAGAACGGACGCGGACCGGGACAGAAGAAAGTTGCCGAAGAGCTGAAACAGCTTGGCCTGACGCTTGTTCCGGCGCGAGTGCCAGGGGCAGAAGGTGGCGTTGCCATTGCTGAAGTTGCAGCCAATTCCGATGCTGCGCGAAAAGGCTTGAAGCGAGGTGACGTTATTTTGGAAGTCCAGGGCGTGGCTGTCAAAAGCCCAGACGACGTCATCTCCGGCGTCAAAAAGGCCCGCAGCTTGTCTCGCCGTGCTGTACTGTTGCACCTCAAGTCCGGTGAGCAGAAACGCTTTGTGGCGATCCAGCTCGGCAAAAAAGGTTAGTCTTTTTTGCAAGAAGGAACAGTTGTTGTAGTCTCGAGAGGCCTGATGCGGGTGACCGTATTGGGCCTCTGGCGCCAGGAGCGGGTCGCAAAGTCGGGCAGTGGCACCGTGCACTTCGGTGCCAATATCGGAAGGCGTCGTCTACTGGCGGCGTTAGTTTTGAAAAATCAATTACAGGTGAGCTAATACACATGCGGGTTCTGGTGATTGAGGATGATCGCGAGACTGCTGCATTTTTGCAGAAGTCGCTGAAGGAAAGCGGCCACACGGCCGACCTAGCCGAAGATGGCGAAGGCGGGCTCTCGATGGCGCGTGGCGGCGGATACGACATTCTCATTGTCGATCGGATGCTGCCACAACTCGACGGCCTAACCGTTGTCAAAACGTTGCGACAGGAAGAGGATCGTACGCCGGCCTTGATCCTGTCAGCTCTGGGTGATGTCGATGACCGTGTCAAAGGTTTGCGCGCGGGCGGCGATGATTATCTGACCAAACCTTATGCCTACACGGAATTGCTGGCCCGCATTGAGGCCCTGGCCCGACGTGCAACGCCGGAGGAGCAGGCGACGCGTCTGTCTGTCGGCGATCTCATGCTCGACCGTCTCTCGCACCGTGTGACACGCAGCGGCGAGTCCGTCCAGTTGCAGCCGCGTGAGTTTAGGCTGTTGGAATATCTGATGAAGCATGCCGGACAGGTCGTAACCCGCACGATGTTACTTGAGAATGTGTGGGACTATCATTTCGACCCGCAGACAAACGTCATAGATGTACATGTCTCTCGTCTGCGCGCCAAAATCGACAAAAACTTTGCAACGCCTTTGCTGCACACCGTGCGCGGGGCGGGATACATGATCCGTGACAGCGCTGGGTAACTTTGCAGGCGCGCTATTGCGCACAACCGCCTTTCGCTTAGCTCTGGCAGCGGTGGCGGTGTTTCTGCTCGCAGCGGGTCTCATTGTCTATGTCATGTTTTGGCAGACTAACCGCGTCTTAACCGAACAGGCTGTCGCCACCGTCAATTCTGAAATTGCTGTCCTGCAACGCGAGGCGCTGACAGGCGGCCCGGCTGGTCTGAACGCGGCCGTGTTGTCACGCAGTCTTGCGCTGGGGCCTGGTCTCTATTTCCTATCAGACCGCCGCGGAAACAAAATCGCGGGAAACCTCTCGCGCATTCCGCCGGAACTGTCGGGGCTGCCCAATGGGGGTGTCTTCAACTATCGCAACCCGGCACTCGCTGCAGCCCTCGGTGAAAATGGCACCGATGTTGACCCGCGGTTGGCGTTTGCTGTGCCGGTCGATGTAGCGGGTCTCAGGATTTATGTCGGGCGCGATATTGAGGACCAACGTCAGCTGGCGACCCGCGTGCGGCTGATTTCATTGTTTGGCTTTGGTGCACTGGCGCTTTTGGGGCTGCTTGGTGGTTTGTTGGTAAGTTGGATGGTGTTGCGTCGGGTCGATAGGATCAACTCAGCAAGCAAAGCCATCATGTCGGGGGACCTGTCGCAACGGCTGCCGGTCACGGGTTCGGGCGATGAACTCGACTCTTTGGCCGAAAGCCTCAATCAGATGCTGGGTCGTATCGAGCAATTGATGTCAGGCTTGCGCGAAGTTTCCGATAACATCGCACACGACTTGAAAACGCCGCTGAACCGGCTGCGCAACCGGGCTGAAGCAGCGCTGCGTGATCCGCGGGGCGGCGAGGCTCAACGGGAAGGCCTTGAGGCGACGATTGAAGCCGCCGATGAGTTGATGACCACGTTCAATGCGTTGCTTCTGATCGCACGACTTGAGGCCGGGGCGCTTGAAGACAGTGCCGTCGAGCTCAATTTGAGCAACCTCGTCAACGATGTAGCTGAGCTGTATGAGCCGGTCGCAGATGAGGCGAAGCTGGCTTTGACGGTTAGAGAATCGGGCTCGATCCGCATTCGTGCCAACCAGCAGCTGATTACACAGGCGGTGGCGAACCTGATCGACAATGCCATCAAGTATTCCGCCCGGCAGATGGCCGTTGGAGCCGCACAGTCTGATCGCTCCGTCAAAGTGAGCGTTGAGGTTGTCGATGGTGCCGCTGAAATTTCCGTTGCGGACCGAGGGCCCGGCATTGCGCCGGAGGATCGCGAACGGGTGCTTAAGAGATTTGTTCGCCTTGAGAAAAGTCGCACGGCACCTGGCACGGGCCTGGGCCTTAGCCTCGTGGCCGCTGTCGCCCGCCTGCACAATGGCGGAGTTCGCTTGGAAGATAATAAACCGGGGTTGGTGGTCGTTATGCGGGTGCCAATTGCGCTGGACAAAGGAGCTGAAGGGAGGGCAAGTTGATGGTCGACGTCCTTGGTTCAAAAAAAAGCCAGCCTTAAGCCCGTGATCGAAGAGCCCGCAGACTACCAACCGCTTCATATGCGGATTAACGAAACGCCCATCGTCGCGGACGACGACGGGCGCAGTGCGTGCATACTGGCGGAGCTGGTTGCGGCATCGACCGCCGTTGAAACACAACCGTGTGTTGGATCGCCATCTCTCGCCAAGCTCGTTGATGAACCAAGTGTCAGCACGCTGTTGCTCGCGACCATTCAGGCCTCACCATATCTGAGCGGTTTGATGACGCGCGATCCGGAAAGATTGTCACGTCTGCTAAATGTTGTGCCGGAGGTCTACGTCACAGAGCTAACATCCAAAATGGCAAGTGACGCCGCGCATCTCACAAAAAAATCCGACGTCATGCAGATCCTGCGCCGGTACAAGACCGAAGTAGCGCTGCTGACAGCTCTGGCTGATCTCGGCGGCGTTTGGCCAGTGATGCAGGTGACACGCATTCTGAGTGAGGCTGCTGACGCATCCCTTGAGACAGCAATTGCTTTTCTGATGCGCGAGGCCATCGCGACGGGTAGATGGACCGACGATCCCGAGGACATTGCCAGCGTTGTTGCGCGCTCCGGGTACTTTGTGCTGGCGATGGGTAAACATGGCGCCTTCGAGCTTAACTACTCCTCTGACATCGATTTGATCGTCTTCTATGATCGAGATCGCGCAGCACTTCATTTAGCGTCCGGGCAAGAGGAGCAGGCTTTCTTTGTTCACATCACCCGCGAACTCGTCGCCCTGATGCAGGAGCGAACGGCAGATGGTTATGTTTTTCGCACAGACTTGCGATTGCGACCCGATCCCGGTGCAACGCCCATTGCGCTGCCGACAGTCGCAGCCCTTGGTTATTACGAGTCGAGTGGGCAAAACTGGGAACGGGCAGCAATGATCAAGGCGCGGTGTGCTGCTGGTGATATGGAAGCTGGCGCCGCATTCCTCGACGAAATTAGCCCCTTTATCTGGAGGCGCCATCTGGATTTCGCGACGATCTCCGACATCCATGCGATGAAACGACAGATCCACGCTTTCCGCGGCTTTGAAAAAATTGCGGTCGCCGGCCACAATATCAAGCTCGGCCGCGGAGGTATTCGCGAGGTCGAATTTTTTGTACAAACCCAACAGTTGATCGCTGGCGGCCGTCAGCCGCAATTGCGCGGACGCGAAACACTGAAGACGTTGGCGGGGCTCGTCGAAAATGGCTGGGTGAGTGCCGACGTACGCGATGATCTCGATACGGCGTACCGTTATCTGCGCCGTCTTGAGCACCGTCTGCAAATGATCACTGACGAGCAGACGCACACGCTGCCGTCGGAGCCGCAAGCCTTGGCCCGGCTGTCGCGCTTTTGCGGTGTAGCTGACGCAGATGACTTTGCTGCCGAATTGCTTGTTCACCTCGGGCATGTGCAAAAACACTATGCGGCGTTGTTTGAAGGCACGCCGGAGTTATCCGCACGTCGCAAGAACATGGTCTTTGCAGGCACTGACGACGATCCAGCGACAATCGAAACCTTGCAGGACTTAGGTTTTGTCAGGCCGGTTGATGCGGTTGCGTTGATAAAAAGCTGGCACACCGGGCGTTATCCGGCGATGCGGTCGGCCAGGGCGCGAGAAAAGCTCACAATCGTGCAGCCGTTGCTGGTCGAAGCGTTGGCGGAGTCGGCCGATCCTGATCGCGCCCTTGTGTCGTTTGATCGGTTTTTATCGGAGCTGCCTGCCGGCATTCAATTGTTCTCATTGTTAAACCAGCATCCGGGATTGCTGCGGCTCATCGCTGACATCATGGGTGCGGCCCCACGCCTTGCAAGCATACTGTCCCGGCGCCGGCGGCTGCTTGATGCGGTCATTGATCCACGCACTTTCGGGCCGGAAGCGCTTGTAAATGACCTTGATGAGGTCGTTGCCAATGAGATTGGCCGAGCAAGTGATTTTCAAGATGTGTTGGACCGTGCGCGCGTTGTTGGCAGTGAACAGGCCTTTCTGATTGGGGTGCGTGTGTTGTCCGGCGCCATAAACGCACACCAAGCCGGCGCGGCTTATACTCGATTGGCCGAGCGTATGATCGACGCTCTGTTGCACGAAGCGCAAAAGGATCTCGCCACGCGTCACGGTGTTCTTGCAAATGGCGAGGCCGTGGTTATCGCGATGGGAAAACTTGGCAGCATGGAGATGACCGCGGCGTCAGACCTCGATCTCATCGTGGTATATGAATTCCCTGATGGTACGCTTGAGACTGACGGCGAAAAGCCATTGGACCCGGTCACGTATTACACGCGGTTGACGCAACGCCTGATCAACATGTTGTCGGCGCCAACCGTTGAGGGCGCGCTTTATGAAGTTGATCTGCGGTTGCGCCCGTCCGGACAACAGGGCCCTGTTGCAACACGCCTGAAAGCGTTTGTTGATTACCAAGCAGACAAAGCCTGGACGTGGGAACAGATGGCGTTGACACGCGCGCGCATTATCTCCGGCCCCGAGCATCTCAAGCGCGATGTTGAAACGGCGATCTTTGCCGCGCTAACCCAGCCGCGTGACCGTAAAGTGCTCGCCGCTGATGTGCGCGAGATGCGGAAAAAAATTGAAAAGGGAAAAGGCACGAACGATATCTGGGATCTCAAGCTGGTTCGCGGCGGGCTTGTTGACCTGGAATTCATTGCCCAGTTCCTGCAGTTGGCACACGCTGCCGAGCACCCGGAGGTGCTCGATACCAACACCGTTGCGGTGTTTGGCAAACTCAAAGCAGCGGGCTTGCTGCCTGTAGACGACGCCGACCGCCTGATTAACGTCACGCTCACGCTCCACAATCTCGGGCAAATTCTACGGTTGTGCCTGACGGGACAGCTGGACCCTAAGACTTGCCCCAAAGGGCTGTTGGATCTGCTGGCCCGGGCTGGTGATGCACCTGATTTCGCAGTCTTGGAAAGCCATCTAAAACAAAGTCTTACTTGGTCGCATCAGGCATTTGATCGGCTCGTTCAATAAAAAAACGTGCTCTAGCGACGGATTTAGGGGCGCCCCTTCGTTGTGACAGCAGCTGGGGCGAAATACCTTTTTCTCATCCAAGAGGACGAACGAAATGACCCGAAAGACAAAAATTTTGACAGCCAGCCTGATGGCGGGCGTCGGACTGTTGGCTGTTGCGGCTGTTGCCGGGCACCACAGTCATGGTGCGTTTGCGCGAGGCATGGACCACGCCGGTGGACATCACGGTTGGCGTGGACACAAAGCACGTGGCCACCACGGCAAGCGCAAGGGCTCGCGTCACATGCTGAAGCGGCTGAAGCGTATGGATGCCGACAACAACGGCGAAGTGACAGAAGCCGAGTTTTTGCAACGCCGCCAGGATCGCTTTGCACTCCTTGACGCTGACAAATCAAACACGCTCTCTCCGGAAGAGCTGGTCTCACCAATGAATGATCGTCGCGAGTGGCGTGCCAAGCGGATGATCAAACGCCTGGATGCTAACAAGGACGGAAAAGTCACAAAAGACGAAATGCTGGCGGTTGCCCGCGCACGGTTTTCCGAACGCGACCTTGATGGCGACGGTGAGATCAACAAGAACGATATGCCACCGAGAAAAGGATGGCGAAAACACCGCGGCGGCGAAGAGGATAGGGGCGAAGGTGAGCGCGAAAGCCGGGCAGACGAGCGCGATGATAATCGCGCCGAAGGTCGCCGCGGACATCACGGGCGCAAGCACGGATGGCGCCGGGTACGCACGCTCGAGAAGGTTGAAAAGCGCGTCACGCGTCGTTTCGAAAAACGCGACGCCAACAAGGATGGTGCGATTGATCTCAGCGAGCTGACGACGGGCAATCAGGAGCGTCAGGACTTTGCAAAACGCAAACGCCTGCACCGCCTTGATGGCGACAAGGACGGAACGGTCAGCAATGATGAGTTT
>JAJFHI010000431.1 GCA_021775715.1 Hyphomicrobiaceae bacterium
TCTCGAACGTCGCGGGCGCCTTGTTCCACAATGTTACCGGCGGGATGTTTGCCAATGCGCCAGATAAGTCCTACGGCACGTCTGCCTGGTACCGCCAGCTATCACGCCAATCCCGCAACTTTGCGCTGTTGGCCGACTTGACGGTCATCCTTCTTGGTGGTGGTTTGAAGACCAAACAAAAGATAACGGGCCGCATGGCCGACGCGTTGTCGGAACTCTACCTTCTCTCGTGCGTTCTGAAACGCTATGAGGATGATGGCCGTCCCGGCGAAGACCGCTTGCTGGTTGAGCTGGCAGCCCACAACAGCCTCTATAAATGTCAACAAGCCATGGCCGGCACAATTGACAACTTCCCCGTTAAGGCAGCCCGCATCCCGATGCGCTTGCTCGTGTTCCCGTTTGGAAAACCGTATAAGCCTGCATCCGACAAGCTCGGCCATGAAGTCGCCCTCTTAGCTCTTGAGCCTGGCGAAATGCGCGATCGCCTGACGCGGGATATCTATGTTTCCAAAGACGTCAACGATCAGCTAGGACTATTAGAAGTCACGCTCGAAAAAGTCATTGCGTCAGAACCCGCCGAGCGCAAACTAGAAAAAGCCATTCGCACCGGCGCGATCCGGCGCTACCATGGCATTGACTGGTTCGCCGAGGCCGTTCGCCAAGGCGTATTGACGGATGATGAAGCAGAGCAACTGCGGGAGGTCGAAAGCCTTGTCGCGCGCGTCATTGCCGTCGACCATTTTGATCCGGGCGAAGTTCGTCCCAACTTTGCTGATCTCGGGCACAACGCCCGCACGACCCTGGCATCAGCCGCGGAGTAACGCACTCCGTTCGCCCCAGAACCTAACATTGCCGCCGGTATGCTTCGCGCCCCAATCCAAGGCATACTGGTTTGAAGCTGAATTGAAAGAGGCACACCATGACCCCTACCCTGCCTGATCTCAAAGACTGGCACTTTGATGTCGATCGCGAACACATAGCTTGGGCCATCTTCGATCGCGAGAAGCAAAGCGCCAACGCCCTTGGTCGCAGGCCATTGGATGAACTTGGCGAAATCGTCACGGCAGTCGAGGAGGGCGCGCGCAATCGCACCATCAAAGGCCTGGTGTTTCTATCCGGCAAACCCGGCAGCTTCATAGTTGGCGCAGACATTACAGAATTTGAACAACTGGCGACCGAAGCAGATGTTTACGAAGGCATCGGACCGGTCAATGCTTTGCTCAATCGGTTGGAAAAATTGCCGGTGCCGGTTATTGCAGCCGTACATGGTGTTTGCGTTGGCGGTGGACTTGAACTGATCCTGGCGTGCCATTACCGCATCGCCACGCGCGACAACAAAACCAAAGTGGGCTTCCCCGAAGTAAAGCTCGGCATCTTCCCAGGCTTCAACGGCACGGCGCGGTCAATCCGTCAGGCCGGACCCGTAGCTGCCATGACGCACATGCTAACCGGCAAGATGATCCGCGCCTCCGCTGCACGCGCTGCCGGCTACATTGATCAGTTGGTCGACACACCGGATCGCCTTCGCTGGGCCGCCCGAAAGGCTGTGCTGGCTAAGCGCAAATCAAAACCGGCCGGCGCTCTCAAATCTGCGCTGACCAAATGGCCAGCACGGCGCCTGTTAGCGGCCAACATGCGCAAGCAAACAGCTAAGAAAGCGCGTGAAGCCCACTACCCAGCACCGTTCCGGCTGATCGACCTGTTTGAAAAGCACGGCGGCAGCGAAGCTGAGTTGAAGGCGAACGAAACGAGATACTTCGCGCCACTGATGGTATCCATGACGTCGCGCAATCTGCGTCGTGTCTTTGGGTTGACCGAACTGCTCAAAGCCGAAGCGCCAAAGAAGCTGAAGTGGAAACCGATACAGGCGCACGTTATTGGCGCTGGAACTATGGGTGCTGACATCGCCGGATGGTGCGTCGCCAACGGCATGGAAGTAACATTGCAGGACCTTTCTGCCGATCAGCTGGAAAAAGGCATCAAGTCACAAGGCAAGCTGTTCAAACGCAAGTTCAAAACAAAAGCACTGCGCGATGCTGCCAAAGCGCGTTTGATCGCCGATCCTGACGGACACGGTATCGCCCGCGCGGATGTCGTCATTGAAGCGATTGTCGAGAACCTCGAGATCAAACAGAAGCTTTTCAAAGACCTTGAAGCCAAGGTGAAAGACGGCGCAATCCTGGCAACCAACACGTCGTCTCTGAAAATCGAAGACATCGCCAACGCCATGGACGACCCCGGCCGTCTCATCGGCATCCATTTTTTCAATCCCGTCGCATTGATGCCGCTGGTTGAAGTCGTACGTGGCGATAAAAGTCATCAGGCGGATGTTGAAAAGGGTGCCAAGTTCATTACCGCGATCGGAAAATTCCCGCTGGTTACAGCGAGCGTTCCAGGCTTCCTCGTCAACCGTATCCTCGCGCCTTACATGATGGCAGCACTTGCCCGCGTCGACCGAGGCGAAGACAAAAACCGCATCGACGAAGCCGCAAAGGTGTTCGGAATGCCAATGGGACCTATCGAGTTGGCCGACACCGTGGGCCTCGATGTCTGCGCGCATGTCGGCAAAATTCTCAACCTGTCCGGTGAGAACGCGCGCCTTGAACGCCTTGTTGAAAGTGGCCGCCTTGGAAAGAAGACCGGCGAAGGGTTTTATGTCTGGAAAGATGGCCGCCCGGAACGTAAATACGCGACGGAATATAAGGACGAGGACCTTGAGCAACTTGGTCGTGCACTTGTCGAGCCTATCATCGTCGAAGCGCAAAAGGCGCTTGATGAAAAGGTTGTGCCGACAGCTGACCACGTCGATGCCGGTGTGATCTTCGGGACAGGCTTTGCTCCGTTCCGTGGTGGCCCGCTACACTACAAGGCCAC
>JAJFHI010000432.1 GCA_021775715.1 Hyphomicrobiaceae bacterium
CGGTCCGAACCAATAGAGCAGACCTGCAACTATGAAGAAGCGCAACGCGCGGGCAACAACACTCGCGACGATAAACACTGCGAAGTTCAAGCTTGTCGCGCCGCTCGCAATCGTGATGACCTTATAGGGAAACGGCGTC
This sequence comes from Hyphomicrobiaceae bacterium, assembly GCA_021775715.1. Classification (GTDB taxonomy): domain Bacteria; phylum Pseudomonadota; class Alphaproteobacteria; order Rhizobiales; family Hyphomicrobiaceae; genus JAJFHI01. Next base: position 140 of record JAJFHI010000432.1, read on the forward strand.
ACACCAGCGAAGAACACGATCCACGCGCCGTAGTCATTATATCGGTCGCGGAAACTCGCAAATTTTGCAGCGTAACCATAGAACTCGAACAGCGGCTGACCAATCGTGTCATACAGGAAATAGCCAATCGCATAACCGAGGACACCACCCAACACCGAACCGATCGTCGCAATGGTTGCAAACCACCACGCCTTCGAACGGTCCGCCAGCACCATCGGGATCAACATCAGATCCGGCGGCACGGGAAAGAACGAGCTTTCAATGAAAGACACACCAAACAGCGCGCCCGGCGCCCGGCGATGCGCCGCCAGGCCCATCGTCCAATCGTAAAGTTTCCTGATCATGGCTGGGGAATAGCGGCTGGGGATTACGATGTCTATGGAGGAGTTGTGGCATGTCGAATACGCCAGCCTTGCAGAGGCCGCGCGGTGCACAACAATAAAATCCCTCGAGCAGCCTTGAAGATTTCCGGCCAGACCCTACAATCAAACCTCAGGACGCGTTTCCGGCACACGCTTCAAAGGTATTGCGATTTTTTTCAAGTTTTGCACCTGGCCGGACGGTGAAAGGGACAACAATGCTCCGGAAAACTCTTATGTCTTCGCTGGCCGCCGTCGTCTGTCTGGCCGCCGCCCTTCCGGTTGCAGCCTTAGCTGACAGCACGAACACTGCAAAAGATGAAGCCCTGGCGGCTGTCCTGGCGGCCCAACCGGAGAAAATAAAAGATCGATACGCTGCGCGTCATCCAGTTGAGACGTTGAAGTTTTTCGACGTACGAAAAGGCGACACAATTATCGAAACCCTACCCGGGCGCGGGTGGTATTCGGGTATTCTTTATCCCTATCTTGGCGAAACCGGCAAGTTGATTGGGGCGCAATATCCCAAAAGCCTCTTTGAACGTTTCGGCTGGGACGAGAAACGACTGCAAACCGTTCTGGACCGAAATGCAAAGTGGCCGAAGATGATCTCCGACGGATCGGTTTCAAAAGGCGGTGAAATCGACAGTTTTACGATGACTGAAATGCCAGATCGTTTGAACGGCTTTGCAGACAAAGTGCTCTTTATCCGCTCGCTCCACAACCTCAATCGCTTCAACAAAGACACCGGCTACGTCGACACCGCACTCAAGGAAGCGTTTCGAAGTCTCAAGCCCGGTGGCATTGTCGGTGTTGTTCAACATCGCGCACCAGAGTCGGCATCTGACGCCTGGGCCGACGGTAGCAACGGTTATCTGAAACAATCAAAGGTGATCGCCGCATTCGAAGCGGCCGGTTTCAAGTTCGTGGAAGCACGAGACATCAACGCCAATGCCAAAGACCGCCCGTCGGAAAAAGATTTCGTTTGGCGCCTGCCACCAACACTCAGAGGCGCGGACGAAAACTCAGATGAGTGGCGTAAAAATAAGGAAATCGGCGAGTCGAACCGCATGACCTTGAAATTCGTCAAGCCATCGGAGTGATGCCGAGCTGGGAAGATCGCTGAGGCTCAAAGCCGGGCCATACATAGCGATTACAATCAAAAAACGCATACTGGGAGGCGCAAGTTTAGTTTTTCTTTTCCAAAAGTAAAACGACGACTTGCGTTTGCCATATTTTTTTGTATATGTGCCGCACCTAAATTGAAACGCTAAGAAAGGAACCTAATGAACGAACCAGCACACATCCAAATATTGGACGTGGAAGCAGGCTCGTCATGTTCCTGGCGCGCCGCTTCCTAAACAATTCGCTGACGTCTCCCGTATGAGACTGCGTGAAGGTTTTACCTTCAGGTCGCCTATCCGCTTGTCTCAAGCTCTGCGGAAGAATCAACGTTCGCGAAATTCAAACATCACTGAGAAATAAGCCTCCGTACCGCTAACGCGTTAGGGCGCGCATACCTGCGCGCGCCGACGCCGTTGCTCACATCGCGAGGCGTTTAGGAGTCCAGCATGTCTGGCAACTCAACCATTTTAGCGGATGGCAGTACACTTCCGACTCTTGATGCACAGTTGCGGCGTTATAACCGCAGCTATCGACGGCGCTTGCGTAAATTTGTTCGATCGTCCGAGCGTTCGAGGGACCTGCTTTATACATTTCCAGCAGCAGCCTTCACAATTGCTGGTGCGCACGGCAACCCGCTTCGTCGCGCCGAAGCCTACCGGCTTGTTCAAGACGGTGCGTCCCTGCGTGATGTTGGCATTGCTCTCGATTTGCCTAACTGGCTGCGCCGCCTTCCGCCCGAAGCATTTGTCGAGGCCGTTGGCAAAATGCCTTGCGGGGATGTTTTTGGCCGGCGAATTGTAAACTTGATCCCAAAAGATCCGGCTCAGACACCTATGTGGCTCAACTGGGTTCTTCGAGGCAATTCGTTGTGCGATGAAACATTCGCTCTTTGGATTTCGCATCAGCGTATTTCTTGGGCGGACCATGCCGATGCGTCGTCCGTTGTGCCGTTGGCAGCATTTGCTTGGTACTCTGGAGCGGAGCACGTTAGGGCACGTGGCTTTATTGAGAGACCGTGGACACCCGAACTAAACCTTAGCAAGGCGATTTCGGCTACGAAGAGCTGGTTCACGCGCTGCTTGGAGGACACATATGACAGCAGACATGCTTCAACAGGCCGGTGGTTCGTCACTCAGCGACGCAGCGGTTATCGTATTGTGCCGTTGCGTACTCATGCCGACCTTCAAGATGAAGGCAATCGGATGCATCACTGTGTTGGCGACTACGCAAATCAAGTGATGATGCGCACGTGTCTGATTTATTCAATCCGGCGCGGCAACGACCATGTCGCGACATTGGAAATCCGCTCCGATTGGAGGAAGGAGAGAGCTCCATATATTTCTCAGCTTCGCGGACCTTACAATGATGATGTCGATGAAGATGTGTTCAACGCCGCATCAAAATGGCTAGCACGGCAAGGAAATTACCCCTTTGCGGGCTTTAAGCAGTCGGGCTATTTTCCATTTGACGAACAACGTTGGGCAGCTCTGTGGGACCCATTTCGATCTGCCAACCCAGAGCGCAAACTTAGACTCGAACCATTTCACCTTGATCGTGGAATCATGGAGCTATCCCAATACTTGTGATTGGGATAGCTCTTCTGCCGCTCACACCCGCCCAAAACTCTCAGACAAGCGCCGTATCAGTTCATCCAGCACAACCGCGCCCTTGTCGGTAGCGCGGATGATATGTGGCGGGTCTTGCGACAGAAGGCCGTCGGCAACCAATTGCGCAATTTCGCCGTCGCCAGGCGCCATGCCAGAGACTTCGTGTACGAGCACTAGGTTCAGACCATCTTTCAACCGAAGCCCCATCAGCAGCATTTCGTCAGCGGCTTCGGATGCCGTAACCGGTGTCTGCTCGACAAAGCCATGGCCTTGAGCGCTAACCTTTTCGACCCAGGTTTCCGGCATTTTTTCGGTACTTGTCGCCAACCGGACGGCATCCAACGCGAAATCATTGACGGCCACCGGCAAACGCCCATGTGCACCCGGCCCGACACCAGCGTAACACCCATACCGCCAATAGATCAGGTTGTGCTGGCTCTCTTCCCCGGGCGCGGCGTGGTTGGATGTTTCATAGGCGGGCAATCCAGCTGCCGACGTCATCTCCTGTGTGGTCTCGAACAAGGCCACCGCATCATCGTCGCCTGGAACGACAAGCTTACCCGCCGCGTGTAGTGCAGCAAATGGTGTGTCTGGTTCAATAGTCAATTGATAGAGCGAGAGGTGTTGCGAGCCCATTGCCAGCGCTTCGCCGAGTTCTGTTTTCCAGTCAGCAATCGTCTGTTTTGGCCGTGCATAAATGAGGTCGAATGAAAACCGGTCGAACGTGCGCGCGGCAATTTCAATTGCGGCCTTGGCTTCGGCGACGGAATGTAAGCGGCCCAGCCGTTTCAGTTCTTCATCGCGCAACGACTGAACACCAATCGATACACGATTGACGCCGGCTGAGCGAAAACCCTTGAAGCGTTCGGCCTCGACACTATTAGGGTTAGCTTCAAGTGTGATTTCCGCGCCGGGTGTAATCGTCCAAAGCTTGGCAATCTCGTCGATCAACGCAGCAACGGTTTCAGCTTGCATCAACGACGGCGTGCCACCACCGAAAAAGACACTCGTTACAGGTCTCGCGCCAACGCGATCGCGAACATAGCGCAGTTCTTGTTTGTAAGCGTCGAGGTAGTGCGCCTGGTCAACGCCGCCGTGACGAACGTGGCTGTTGAAATCGCAATAAGGGCATTTTTGCGCGCAGAACGGCCAATGCACGTAGACACCGAAGCCCGGGTCGTGACTGTCCCCACTTTCGCGCGCCTGTGCTGCGCCAACAGCTTCCATCACGCCGTGTCTTTGGCTGGTGCCGCACCTTCAAGTGCCACCTGCTTGAATTTCGCAAACGCACGCGTGCGATGAGACATCGCATATTTGTCCTTCGGCTCCATCTCGCCAAACGTCAGCGTCTCGCCATCAGCCAGAAACATCGGATCGTAACCGAAACCGTTCGTCCCACGCCCCGGCCAAACCAGCACTCCATCAACACGACCCTCATAAACCGACGTCTCACCATCGGGCCAGGCAAGACATAATGCCGAAATGAAGTTGGCGCGCGGACCCGGCGCCGTCCATGCGTGATGCGCGGTCAGCTCCTCCGCCACCTTCTCCATAGCAATACCAAAATCTTTATCTGGACCCGCCCAGCGCGCGGAATAAATGCCAGGTGCACCGCCAAGAGCATCAACTTCCAAGCCGGAGTCGTCGGCGAGCGCCGGCAGGTTTGCGGCTTTCGCAGCGCTCAATGCTTTGAGTATGGCATTGCCTTCAAACGTCGCTTCGGTTTCTTCCGGCTCTTCCAAACCAAGATCACCGGCCGACACAGCATTCAGCCCGAATGGCGCGATCAGCTCGTTGATCTCCCAAACCTTGCCCGGATTATGAGAGGCCACGACAAGCTTCGTGCCCGCGGTCAGTTTACGCATTAAGACAGTCCCCAAATTCTAGGCTCGGCGAATTCCAGGCAATTGCCCGCCGGATCACGGAAATAAATCGAACGGCCACCACCCGGCCACTGGAAGTCCATTTCGATCTCGACACCGTGCGCCGTTAACCGGCTGTGCCAGTCTTCTATCTCATCCGCCGTGGCACGAAAACAAATGTGGCCGGGTCCAACGGCGCCATGTGACGGGACCGGGATTTTGGTCCCAGGCGGCGGTGGTTCGATTGTGACCTTGGGATCAAAAATCAAAAGCATCTGATCGCCGCAACGATAAAACACTTGCCGCCCGGCTTGCCTTGAGGCGAGTGGCAGGCCGAGGACGTCGCTGTAGAACGCCTCGGCCGCGTCAAGGTCCTCGCAATAGAGGATGGTCTCGAGGATAGAGTGTTGAATATCGCTCACGCTATTCCTTACTTAACTCACCGTCAGCTTTTGCAGCTCCACTAACTCGCCGATGCCTTTGCGCGCCAGTTTCATCAGGTTGTCGAAGTCTTCCTGACTGAACGGAACAGT
>JAJFHI010000433.1 GCA_021775715.1 Hyphomicrobiaceae bacterium
CCCCCTCCGGCGTCGTGCCGACCTGGTCTTCCTGGAACGCCAACGCGGACTGGCTCGCAAAGCCTAGTGCAACACACAGCGCATATATCTTGATCGTTTTCATTTGGTTCTCAACCTAAGCGAAGCAACGCGACGCACAAGTACTAGAGGCGAACATGCCGGTTCATTCCGTCAATCACAAGGATGTCCTAGCGATGGTTAAGTGGACATGAACATTTCTGATTGGCAGTGTGATCGTAAGGACATGTGGCTTCGGGGGCACAAAACCTGCTGCGGGTTAGGGTTTGCGACCTAACACACTGGTTTTAAAAGACCTTTTCTGAATATTTCACATCTGACATAATACACAGCATATACACAGTCTGAACATTGCTCCGTGTGCAAACCCAGGCAGGATCCGCCCGGTTGGAGTGCCAGTTCCAAAACTCCACGCGACTCGATCAATTGGCCGCAAAACGTAACCGGTAACAAAACCCACAAAACACGTATCATAACGATAGCCTCTCGAACCCGGTGAACCGAACCATGAGCCCTCGCAGCTTTGACCAGACACAGACAGTGACGCACACAACACCAACCCCGCTGTCCGATACCGAAATCGCTGTTGTCGGTACGGGCCCGGTTGGCTTGCTGGCAGCTCTCACACTCGCCCGCATCGGCTACCGGACTACGCTCGTCGGCCCAGCGCCAAACCTCACCGTCAGCGCGCAGAACGCTCGCACAGCAGCTCTTTTCCCAGCGTCGATCGAATTACTGCGGCAGCTGAACGTCTGGCGCCACTGCGAAGCCCTGTCCGCACCGCTCACAGCCATCCGTATTGTCGACGACCTTGATGACGCCATTTTGCGCGCACCTGAGGTGCTTTTTGCCGCCGCCGAGATCGGTGCTGCCAATTTCGGGTACAATGTGCCAAACGACGTTCTGGTGCGCAGCCTTTGGCAAGCGCTTGGTGATCTCGCGACCAACGACGGCACGAACTACAAATTTGTAGAAACCGCAGCCGTTACGGGCCTGGATCTGTTCTCCAAACCTGACAATGGCGGCCTCGCAACCTTGAGCACCCGCGAAGGTCGGGAGCTAACGGCGCAACTCATCGTCGCCGCTGATGGGCGCAAGTCTCTTTGTCGTGACGCAGCCGGTCTTGCCACGCGCACTTGGAGCTATCCACAAGCTGCCGTGACATGCGTCTTCGCCCACGAGCGCCCGCATCAAGGCATCTCGACAGAGCTACATCGGGCCAGCGGACCATGTACCACCGTGCCGATGCCCGGCAATCGATCGAGCCTCGTCTGGATGGAAACGCCCAAAGTTGCCGAACGGTTGGCGGGCCTCAGTGACGAAGCGTTTGCAGCCACGCTTGAGCATCGCCTTCATGCCCACCTCGGTGGCGTATCAGATGTCACGCCGCGCGCTGTATTTCCACTCTCCGGCCTTTCCGTCCCTCAAGCTGGTGGCCGACGGGTTGCCCTTGTTGGTGAAGCCGCTCACGTGATGCCGCCGATTGGGGCGCAAGGGCTCAACCTCGGCTTTCGCGATGTCGCACAGTTAGCCAGTAGCCTGCAAACCCACACCAAAACCGACCCAGGACAGAATACCGTGCTCAGCCACTATTCGGCTGCCCGCAAGCCTGACATCACCGCGCGCGTTTGGGGCGTCGATCTGTTAAACCGCTCCCTGCTCGCCGGCAGTGGGGCTGTCCACGTCGTTCGTGGCGCCGGGCTGGCTGCACTAAAATCCGTCGGGCCGTTGCGGCGCCAGGTTGTTCGCCAAGGCCTTGAACCTCTGGGCCCCGAGCCAAAATTCCAACTCCCACCGGAAGCGGACAGCCGCTGAATCTCATTCCCGTTGCGGGGCACCTTGTCCGCACCTCTTGACGCTACGGGACGCGGCAGGCATGTGGCGGTAGGAAAAACTCTCACACGCAACGATATGTCGGCCACAGCCGCCAGCAACTCCGCCGGACCATGAGCAACGTCACCACCCTGTCACGCACCAAGGACCTGCAATTCCGCTTAGAGTACGCCGCCCTTCGCCTGGTGGTTGGTGCCGTGCGCGCGCTGCCGTTGGAAACAGCGACAGCGATCTCCGCGCGCACCTGGCGGCTTCTGGCGCCCATCGTTAATCCGAAACGTCACAACCGTGCCCTCGATAATCTGCGCATCGCCTTTCCGGAAAAATCCGATGAAGAGCGCCATACAATTGCGATGAAACATTGGGAAAACCTCGGCCGCGTGATGGTCGAGACGATGCAGATCGACAAAATCATCAAGCAGCCGGAACGCATTCACATCGAGAACGCTGATATGTTCCTGCGCTATCGCCACAAACTTGGCTCCGCCATTGGCGTCACGTTGCATATGGGCAATTGGGAACTTGCAATCTGGCCGTTGACACTGTCAGGCGTCAACCCGGCCGCCGTCTACCGCTCCGTCAACAACCCCTACGTCGATCGCTATCTGCGTTACCAACGCAAGGACCTTTATCCAGGCGGCCTGTTCGGACGCGGCAAAGTTGAAGGCGACCACGACGACAATCAGAAGACAGCCCGCGTCATCACCGACTATGTGCGCAAAGGTGGCCGTCTAGGCCTTGTTTGCGATCTCTACGACCGCACCGGCATTTCTGTACCCTTCTTTGGCAAACCGGCCAAAACCCAAGCCATAGGAGCGATGATCGCCCGCCGCGTTGGCGCACGCATTTGGATGGCCCGTTGCCTTAGGGTCGGGACGACGTCGAGCTTCCGCATCGAAGTGAAAGAGCTGCGCGTGCCGCGCTCTGACAATGCCTCGGCCGATGTGCGCTGGGTGATGACGGCTATGCAGGAGCAGTACGAAATCTGGATCCGCGAATCCCCCGAACAGTGGATGTGGAGCAACCGCCGCTGGAGTTAAGCATGCTGTGCAGCGGCACTTGCGGTCATTACACCATCTCGTGCCATATCTCGGCCCACAAGTTGTTTTTCCTTACGACGCAGCGGGACGCTAGAGTATTTCAAGGCGCAACACTGGCGTGTTTGTGAGCTGAATGAGCGTGGAGCCTGTATTAGTATGATGACCCGCTATCTATTGTCTGTGTCGCTCGGCATAGTGATTTTCATTTCAATGCTCAGCCCGTCATTCGCTGAAACCAAAAAGAAAAAAGTGGCGCCTCAACAGCAGGCGGCAGCAAAACTGGCCATTCCAGACCCGCGACGCCTGAACCTCCTCATTCGCTCAACGATCGTTGCCGTCAATCACGCCAATATCACCGGCAACTATTCAGTTCTTCGGGATCTCAGCGCGCCAGCCTTTCAGCAGGTGAACAACCCAGCGCGCCTTGCAGAACTCTTCGCCGGACTACGCAAACGCAATCTAGATTTAGCGCCGACCCTTTTGTTTGATCCCAAACTCATTCGCCCACCCGCCATCCAAAAAAACGGACTGCTGCGCTTGTCAGGCTTCTTTGATACGCGCCCGGAACGCGTCGTGTTCGATTTTCAGTTCCAGCGCATTGGTGCGACGTGGCGTCTGTTTGGTCTTTCCGTCAACACGAGTGTTGTCGAAAAATCGACAGCGTCGCAAGCCACACCGGAAAAGCAAAAAGCCGGGACAAAACCCAAAACCGCTAAGCCGGCTGTCAAGAAGAAAAGATAGCGCGACACGAGCGGAACCAAGGTCAGCGGTTAATAACCCCCGCCCAGCACCAGAACCACACCGGCCCTCCCCACTTCCAAACTCGTTTGACGCCCAAGAGTTAAGCCGCATTCAATTTGTCAGCCTGCCCCCACATCCAGCTGATCTATAATATTTTTTAATAGCGCACACTGGATCTGTTGCAGCTGAAACACATTCAATTCTGAACAATAGTGCCTATGACGTTTTGCCATTGCGAAAACAATCCGCATGGCTATTACTAAAATTGCACCTGTGGAAAACTATGTGGACAATGTGTTCACAACCTGCTGGTTCAAACCAAAAGCGCTTCGGCGCAAGGCTAGAGATTGAAGATTTAGAGCTGCGTTTTTTTAAGCGGCTTGAGACGAATTTCGGAGCTCGTGGCCAGCTCCAATCGATTGATCGGCAACGCTGTGGCGGCGCAGCCGATGGTGTCAGACAAGACACAACAATCGCAAACGCGAAATGCGGCACCTACGACTGAGGAAAAATTTTTGACGAGGGGAAGATGCCGATTGCGATCGGCGTCAACGGTAGGTCTTTGCCTAACGTCGGCGCACGAAAATCGGGGGGACAGTTAACGGGTTAGATCTTACAGGGTGGATTTGTATTATGCGTGAAACCTATTCTCCGGACCAAGCGATCGAGATATCGCAATCCAGACCTCTCACACGCCGGCTTCTGATGTCCGCGAGCGTGATTGCGCTTGCAATAACCTTTAACGTTGGCAACGTGCAGCCTGCCTTGGCCGCCGGACCAGGTTTTGAGTGCATACAATTCCCTCCACCCGGCCCCGGCCCCGCCAACGATGGTCTTGCCGTGACGGATGCCGGCTCTGGTACAGCGTGTGGAATCAGGGCCACCGCCACGGAAGGCGGACCAGGCCCTGCTGGCGGCACAGCGGACAATGCAACGGCGGTAGGAAACCGATCACAGGCGCGAGACGACAATACGACCGCCGTCGGTCAGGACGCGCGGGCGACAGAGGATAATGCTACCGCGATCGGCCAAGGTTCACGGGCTACAGACGACGATGCGACTGCTGTCGGTCAGGACGCTGAAGCTACGGGCGATTCCTCGACCGCCGTCGGCCAGAACACGGAAGCCTCAGGTCAAGGTGCGATTGCCATTGGTGAGGACGCTACGGCCAACGCTTCCGGAGCCACCGCAATCGGTGGCGATACAAATAGTAGTGGAGACAGCGCTGACGCCTCAGCAGCAGGCGCCACGGCGATTGGTTCGGAAGCCGACGCAAGTGGTGTCGGCTCAATCGCTATTGGCGGCGATCATGATGGGGACGGTGACTCTGCTGTCGCAAATGACGCTGGATCTATTGCGATTGGTCAAGACGCAAACGCCGGTGATACCGGTGATCCGGACCCTAACGCTATCGCGGTTGGCACTTCCTCAAACGTCTCTTCTGACAACGGAATTGCTGTGGGCGCAAATGCTGACGTCAACGCTGGCTCTAATAACGGCATCGCCGTCGGTAACGGCAGTGATACGACTGGCACAGACAGTATCGCTGTTGGCGCTGGAACAACAGTCAACGGCGCTGACTCCACTGGCATCGGCAACGGCGTCAATGTCTCCGGTGGCACAAGCAATACCGCTGTCGGGTCTGATATCACGGTCAGCGGTGGCGGCGACAACACCGCTGTCGGTACCGGCATTACCGTAAATGGTTCCAATAACGCTGTGTTTGGCGACCCCATCACCGTCAATGGAAACAACAACGTCTTCAATGCCTCAGGAAATGGTACAGTCGACGGCAATAGAAACGTCGGCCAGATTACCGGCAACAGTAACGTTGACGGCAACCGTAATGTCGCGATAGGAAACAACGTTGACGTTGGCAGCAATGGTACTCCAGTCAACAGTGCTGTTGTAATCGGCGACGGTGCCAATGTAGACGGCAACGAAGCCGTCGCAATCGGCGACAATGCCCAAGCAAACGGTGAGGAAGCCGTCGCGATTGGTGATGAAGCACAAGCCAATGGCGATCGCAGCGTCGCGTTGGGACACAATTCAGAATCTAATAGCGAACAGGCTGTTGCCATCGGGGATGGCGCGGAAGCGAATGCAAACGAAGCCATTGCGATCGGTGAAGACGCGGGCAATGACGGCATTGGCAACCAAGCCGTTTCGATCGGTGCAGATTCCGATGCCACCGGCGATCAGGCTGTCGCAGTTGGTAACGAGGCCGATGCCTCGGGCACAAATGCAATTTCGATTGGCGATAACTCAAGCGCCGGTGGTGCTTTTTCCACAGTCGTTGGCACAGGTGCCTCCTCCGACATATCATTTGGCTCCACGGCGTTTGGCGCTGGCGCTCAAAGTGACTTCAGCCTGTTTTCAATGGCTTCAGGTGCTGGAGCACAGGCTAGCTTCAGTGCATTCTCAACCGCCACAGGTGCATTTTCAAATGTAGCGTTAAGTGTTGGTTCAACGGCAACTGGTGCCGGTGCAAATTCGATCCTCAGCATCGGGTCCACGGCAACTGGCGCAGGAGCCAGCACAAGCTTCAGTCTTGGTTCGACTGCAACCGGCGCACTCGCAAACGCTGCCTTTAGTGCGGGATCAACCGCAACCGGTTCCGGTGCCAGTGCAAGCTTCAGTCTCGGCTCAACAGCAACCGGAACGCTCTCGAACGTCGTTGGTACGACATTCGGCACAGCAAATGGCTTCGGTGCGACAGTGACACCAGGGACCACCGGTGGTTCAGCATTTGGTGCTGGCTCAGTTGCTGGTGCAGACGGTGCAACGGCTGTTGGCGCAACTGCTGCAGCGACCGGTCAAGGCTCCATCGCTGTCGGAAATCTCTCAACCGCAACGAGCCAGGATAGTATCGCTGTTGGTACCGGATCTGCGGCAACAAACACCAATGCCATAGCAGTTGGCACAGGTGCAACGGCATCCGGTGTCGGCTCAATCGCAATTGGTCAGGGCTCGACGGCCACAGGCTCGGTCGCGGTCGGCACCAACTCTACTGCAAGCAATGGCGGTACGGCGATCGGTGACAACACGTCGGCGACACCAACGAACTCCGCCGCATTCGGCAATGGAGCCGTGGCCGCGCTGGCAAGTCAACAGGTCTTCGGAACAAACGCCAATACCTACACGACACCAGGTATCACGTCTGGTCTCAGTAAGGTACGTCAGTCGGGGCCTTTGGAAGTGGTCACATCAGACGCGGCTGGCAACCTGGCAACGGACGGCGGGCGCATATTCGAACGCTTGGATGAAGCCGAATCCGGCATCGCCATGGCCATCGCCTTGGAAAACCCAGACCTTGTTGCCGGTGAAAACTTCGGTATTGCCTTCAACTACGGCTTCTTTGAAGGGGCAAACGGCTTGGGCCTCGCGTTACAGGGCGTGGTTGGGCGGAACGTCTTCCAACCCGGCGATCGCTTAGCGATCTCTGGCGGCGTTGGTATCGGCCTCCACAACAACCGCGGCGAAGAAGTGGTCGGCGGTCGGGTCGGCGGACAGCTTACTTGGAGATAGGGGTGAGGCGGACGCACC
>JAJFHI010000434.1 GCA_021775715.1 Hyphomicrobiaceae bacterium
ACTGGAGGCGGATCTGTTCTTGTCTATTGGCACAAGCGGTAATGTTTATCCAGCCGCCGGATTCGTCGATGGCGCGCGCGAGGCTGGCGCCCATACAATCGAACTCAACCTTGAGCCGTCGGACGGAGCCAGCAGATTCCAAGATGCTATCCATGGGCCAGCAACCGAGGTCGTTCCGGCTTATGTTGACCAACTACTTAACGGCTCAGTGTGACGATGCATTCCACGTGTGGTGCGTAGAGAAACTGGTCAATCGGCGTTGCACTCTTAATTTTGTAGCCGCCATCTACGAGAATGCGGATATCGCGCGCCAACGTCGCCGGGTTACACGACACCGCAACAACCGTTTCCACTTTCCATTTTACCAGTGCTTCGGCCTGTGCCTTTGCTCCTGCCCGCGGAGGATCAAACACGACTGCATCGAATTCCTTCAGCTCAACCCGTGCCAGTGGAGTCTGAAGGAGATCGCGAACAATTGCTTTGACCGGCTTGATGCCCGATGTCCCAGCCGCCCCACGCTCCAGAGCCGCAATCGCTGGGCGGTCTCCGTCATAAGCTGAAACGCGATATTTGGCCGCCAAAGGAAATGTGAATGCTCCGAGACCACAAAAAAGATCAGCAACATTCTTGGCGCGTTTTGGCATGGCCTTCAGGATAACATCGGCCATCGCGGCCTCGGCCTCTTGCGAGGCTTGCAAAAAAGCTCCCGGCGGCAATTGAACGTCGGCGCCGGCAAATGAGATTATTGGCGGGACCTGCGAGATCACAAGGTCGTCGTCCTGCGTGACCTTGATAAACCCGGCCTCGCGTGCCGCAGTCGCAAGTGCCAAACGTTGATCAGCATCCAGCGTGCGCTTTACGTCACGAAAGGCCACATCAAGACCATTTTCACACTTCGTTACGACTATACGAAGCGGCGCATCTGGTGACACAAAAAATCCGGCAAGCTCCCGAAGAGCCAGCAGTGCGGCAACGATTTCAGGCGCCAGAACAGGGCACTCTTCTAGTGCAAACACATCATGCGATTTAGCAGCGTTGAACCCGAGCACGACTTTGCGGCGCGACCCCGTCGCGGCAAACGTCGCCCGGCGCCGCGCGCCAAGGCCAACCGAAATCGTGTCGGCCAACTCAACGTCCAGTCCGCGTGCACGAAACGCCGACACAATCGTCTCGCGCTTCCAGGCCTTATACTTGTCAGCCGCAAGTCCCTGCACCGTACAACCACCGCAAACACCGAAATGACGGCAAATCGGAGCGATGCGGTCCGGGCTTTTGGTTTCAATGGTTTTGATCGTCGCGCGGTCGCCCGACACGTCAGCCATCACGACATCGCCGGGCAAGCCGCCCACGACATAAACCGGCCCGTCCGGAGTTGCTGCAACGCCATCACCGCCCGCGCCCAACCGATCGATTTGCAACCGCTGGCTGCCCTCCGTCATCATCTCATCCGTCATTGCGTGCCCCGATTAGAAATTCGCGGTTGCCAGCCCCGCCCGTGATGGGTGATGGCACGACATCGACCACCGTCCAACCACTTTGTGCCGCAAGCCAAGCTCGCACGTCATCACAGGCGGCCTGCAGCGCTGCCTCATCACGTACAATGCCACCTTTACCAACCTTCTCGGGCCCGACCTCAAACTGCGGTTTGATCAACGCGGCCAAAAGACAGCCGGGTGCGGCCATCGCCATGACGCCTGGCAGAACCTTTGTCAACGAGATGAAGCTGACGTCGGCAACAATCACATCGACCTGATCTTCGATCTCGGCCCTTGTTAAAGTCCGCGCATCGGTCTTCTCCAACATCACGACCCGCGGGTGGTTTTGCAGCGAAGCCGCCAACTGCCCCTGGCCGACATCAACCGCGTAGACCTTCTCCACCCCGGCCTGCAACAACACCTCAGTGAAGCCCCCTGTCGACGCGCCAATATCAACGGCTGTGCAGCCATGGACGTTAAAAGCAAAAGCCTGCATCGCCGCCTCAAGCTTCAACGCGCCACGTGACACATATCGGTGACTGGCGTCGAGGATTTCAATTGTCATGTCTGAGGCAACCTTTTGTGCCGGCTTGCCCGCGATCGCACCTGAAATCTGAACAACGCCGCGACGGATCAAATCCCGCGCCCGCGCCCGCGACGGGACCAGTCCGCGACTCACCATCTCCTGATCCAATCGCTGTCTCATTGTCGTTTTACTCTCACAGGCCGAATGGCTAGACTTGCTCCCAATGAGCAGGAGGGCGAAACGCTCGGTTCAGGTCGTACTTATCAGATACGCCAAACGCAACCTGTGTTTGCTATAGATATCAATAACCCGGAGGTTTTCCGTATGCTTAAGACACTTGCCTTCTCGACACTTGCAGTAGTGCTCGCGTTCGCACCGGCAGCCCTTGCCGATGACCACAAAACAGCCGCCCCTGAAGGCGCAAGTGCCTACATCATCTCACCAGCTGATGGCGCAGAAGTCTCAAGCCCGGTCACCGTCACGTTTGGCCTCAAAGGTATGGGAGTGGCGCCCGCTGGCACAGAAAAAGCCAAAACAGGACATCACCACCTGATCATCGACACCAAGCTGGAAGACTACGAAAACGCCATTCCCGCCGATGACAACCACAAGCACTTTGGTGGCGGACAGACGGAAACAACGGTCGAGCTGGCGCCGGGCAAACACACCCTGCAGATCATCCTCGGCGACCATAACCACATCCCCCACAAGCCGGCGGTCGAAAGCAAAGTGATTACGATCACGGTAAAATAGAGCCGACGGCAACCGCCGTGGCCAAACGCAAAAAAGAAAACCCAGCGGTTATCCAGCTGGGTTTTTTTATGTGTCTCGTGCAGTTTAGGTCACGCGCTCTGGTCGCCGGCTGTTTCCGTCAGCCGCTCACGGCCTAGCGCATTGAACACGACTTCGAGGATGCCGTCGCGTGACAAGCCCGCAGCCTGATACATGGCATCCGGCTTCCCATGGTCCAAAAACACATCAGGGAGCACCATGTTGCGCACTTTCAAGCCGCCATCGAGCAGACCGCTTTGCGCCAGATCGTGCAGGGCGAAACTACCGAAGCCGCCAACCGAACCCTCTTCGACCGTCACCAGAACTTTGTGGTTGCGAGCCAGGTTGTGTAGCAGATCGCGATCCAACGGCTTGGCAAAGCGTGCATCGGCGACCGTCGTCGACAAGCCATAGCCAGCAAGCTTGTCGGCTGCTTCCAGGCACGACTGCAATCTTGTGCCAAACGACAACAACGCCACCGTCGTGCCTTCGCGAACAACGCGCCCGCGCCCGATTTCCAACGGCACGCCAACCTCTGGCAATTCAACGCCGACACCTTCGCCACGCGGGTAACGCAGCGCCGATGGGCCATCGTCAAATGCTGCA
>JAJFHI010000435.1 GCA_021775715.1 Hyphomicrobiaceae bacterium
AAAAACTCAATCACACAACAGAGCGGCGGGCACTATGCCAACAGCAACTGCTGGTTCACATACACCTTCTGGACCTATGCCTAATGCCACAGCATCGGTCTGGGTCAACAAATATCTAGTTGGAATCAAGCAGCAAGGTCATATTCTTGATGTCGCAGCCGGATCCGGCCGCCACACTAGGCTTGCTCTGTCGGCAGGCTATAGTATGACCGCCATCGATCGCAACATTTCGGGATTGGGAGACCTCACCGGTCACAACAATTTGACGGCTGTCGAACATGACCTCGAAACCGGGGCGCCCTGGCCGTTTTCCCAGACGTTTGATGGCCTGATCGTGACCAACTATCTGTGGCGGCCAATTCTGCCAGACATTATTGCAGCCGTCGGATGTTCCGGAGTTTTAATCTACGAGACCTTTGGACAGGGAAACGAGCGGTACGGCCGCCCGAAAAACCCAGAATTTCTCTTGCAGCCTGGTGAATTGTGTGAGGCTATTGTGGGCCAATTGACGCCGATAGCCTACCAGCATGTCACCATCCAGGAGCCTGAAACCCTTGCAAAACGTGTGGTCTCACGAATTTGTGCGGTCGGCCCCGATCACCATTGGCACACTGATCCACCCGTCTATGACGGCCGTTTCACTGTGACTTAACGAAGCTTAACGAAGTCACCGTAGAACTCCCGTATTTGTTGCGCCTACTATGCCCTCTGGCTTGATCCAGCCTATCTGACTATTGAGGTATCGATGACCCGCCCCCTACTCCCGCTTATTTTCATGCTTTGTCTGGGAATTGCTAACCCGCTTTCGCTGTCCGCTGAGGAAGGTGATGGTGTCCAAGTCGCTGGGAAACAAACAGACGCACCGGCCACCAAAACCACCAAGATCAAGGTAACAAAAGTCGCGACCGGACTCGTCAATCCCTGGGGTCTGCAGTTCCTCCCCGATGGCCGCATGCTCGTGACCGAACGTCCTGGCACAATGCGCGTCGTCAGCGCCGACGGAAAAATCTCCGAGCCCATCAAAGGAGTTCCTGAAGTTTATTCGCGAGGCCAGGGCGGCCTGCTCGATGTCCGTCTGGCAAACGACTTCGCTGACACCGGCACAATTTTTTTTTCCTATGCCGCACCGGATAAAAAATCGCGCAGCAGCACTGCCGTCGCACGCGCCAAACTGGTGCTATCAGAAACAGGCGGCGCACTGGAAGACGTCAAAGTTATTTTCCGCCAGCAACCGGCCGTTGTCTCCAGCCGTCACTTTGGCTCGCGCATCCTGATCCACGATGATGGCACACTCTTCATTACAACCGGAGATCGCGGTTCTGAAAGCAAAGCGGCCCAGAATCCCAAAAAACTGATCGGCAAGATCGTTCGCATCAACACCGACGGCTCAGTGCCGGAAGACAATCCCAAAAAACCAGGCTGGGCACCTGAAATCTGGTCTATGGGACATCGCAATATTCAAGGCGCGGCGTTGCATCCTGAAACCGGCGAGCTTTGGACCGCCGAACACGGCGCCATGGGTGGTGACGAGCTCAACCAACCAAAAAAGGGAGCCAACTACGGTTGGCCGACGATCACATATGGCCGCGATTATTCCGGTCTGCGCATCGGTATCGGCACAAAAAAAGATGGTCTTGAGCAACCGGTTTATTATTGGGTGCCGTCAATCGCGACATCAGGTCTGATGTTTTACACCGGCGACCTTTTCCCTGACTGGAAGGGTAACGCCCTGGTCGGTGGCTTGGCCGGCTCGGTGATCCAACGTCTCGTCATGCAGGACGGTAAGGTCACCGCGCAGGAAAGCCTCCTCACCGCTGACGGTTATCGCTTTCGCGATCTCCGCCAAGGCCCCGACGGTGCTGTCTATGTCCTCACAGATTCACGTTCTGGAAGTTTGCTGAAGATTGAACCAGGCAAGTGAAGCGGTTGCGACCTCGCGGCAGACCGCAACCTTGTCTTCGGCAGCCTTGTTGACCCTCTCTAACCTGCACTGACCGGCATTGGTGAACCATCCGGCATATGTGTCGGTCTGCTTTTCACAACGCTCTCACGCTGCTGCATCTCATCGTACCAACGCTTCACGTGCGGCGCGCTATCCGGGATCGCCATCTCCATGGCAAGACCGAAATCAACAACCGTAATCAGCGTTATGTCAGCGACCGAAAAAGTATTGCCCGCGACAAACTTTTTGTCGGCAAGCTGCGCGTTGAATTTTTTATGGAGCCGTTCGACCCGTAGCTTGCCACGCTCCACCAACGCCGGGATTTGTGGGATCGGGTCGCGATGCCCGGGAAGACCCCGATCGACTAGGCCAGGATGAGAGTTGCGGAAAATTTCCGCGTGTCCAACCATACCCTCGTCATAAGCACGCCGCTCCCACGCACTGATCGTCGCCTTTTCCAATCCCGTCGTTCCCATCAGCAGGGGAATAGGATGAAGCGTTTCCAAATAAAGCCAGATCGACATCGCTTCACCGATTTGCGTCCCGTCATCCAGTTCCAGCATCGGGACAAGATAATGGGCATACTTACCGCTGAAATCGTTGTTCAAACTGAGATCGGGTGTGATGCATTCAATCCGTTCAATTTCAATGCCCTTTTCGAAAAGGAACATGCGCACACGCCGGCAATTTGGTGCGAAATCCCATTCGTACAATTTCATATCGTGGTCCCCTATTTTTCGTACACCCGTTCAGACGGCAAAATTGCTGACGCTGGCAATGACGCTCTAAATATAACATGTCCCCCCCGATAATACAGTTGCGTTATCGACGGCCTGGATGACTTCGCCTGTCTTGTCTGGTAGGCGGGCGCAATGGACAAGTCGCCTGCAACATTTTCGGTCTACCTCGTGCAATGTGCTGACGGATCGTTGTACTGCGGCATCGCGCTTGACGTTGCAGCTCGCGTCGCACAACACAACACCGGCAAACTGGGCGCCCGCTACACCAAATCGCGTCGCCCCGTCACGCTTGCTTATCAGGCCGTGTGTGGCAGCAGATCAGATGCACTGAAAGAAGAACGGCGCATCAAGAAATTATCGCGCGCCGAAAAGGAGATGCTGGTCAAAGCATCCAACGGTGCCGTTTAAATAAAATCTGAATGACCGTGACGGATTCCAACTGCCAGAACGTTTCCTCTCAAGGAGTTCGCACTGGTTCTCTGCGGCAATGCCTCAGTACTCGGAATGACCAGACTTGATGCCCAAAAGGCATGCGATAGGGTTTTAAGCCGCGACGATAGCAAAGGCGCACGGCATCAGCCGTGATCCACCACGCCCCAAACCATTGACATCTCGGTCTTTCTGGCCGATACCACAGCCAAATCCAGGCACGTCTCAACACGCGCCGCCGCTTAACACATGGGGCTGGACACCTATTGTCCAACGCATCCAGGAGGTTAGGGGGTCAACATCCGCCGGCGAGTTTCGCCCGTGGATGCTTTTGTGCTTTGCGTGTTGTGCTGCCGAAGTCGCAACCAACGGACCTATTGAGACCCAATGTTCCAGTCGCTATCAGATCGCCTCTCCGGCGTC
>JAJFHI010000436.1 GCA_021775715.1 Hyphomicrobiaceae bacterium
CGCATCCGAGCTACGTCGGTCCCTTGTCTCTTGCAACACAGGCGAGATTGATTAGCGGCGCTCGCGGTGTTGGCGGTGATAACCTCGAATACTTCATCAACACGCTCGACCACTTGGCAGAGCTGGGCATTCGCGAGCGGGAATTGGAACGATTGGCGACAGTTGTCGGCGGGTATGTTTGCCGGACCGGAGACGGTGGTGAAGATGGCAAAGACGCGTCGGCTCAGAATTCGAGAGTGCGTGCGATGACACGGGCTATGGCGGCGCGCAATGAAACGCGCAGTTTACGGCTACGACCGGGTGAGCGGCGCAGGTTTGTTCATCGCAAAAATCTAGAGAGTGGGCTTTAAGTGCCGATCAGCCGTCGACGTGCTTGATCAATAGATCGGGCAGGTTGCACCGAATTGCGCGGTGCGAAGATCGCGGGCTACTTCCAGGCTGTGCGCCTCGGATGTTGCCAGCAGATGCACATGGACTTCGCTGGCACCCATCGTCGCGCCGCGTTGGCGGATTTCCGCAAGGTTCAGGCTTGGTGTTGGATGGTTGACCCGTCCAATCGCCAGGACCTCGCGACGCTCACCAGGGGCCGTTCGCACAAGAATATAATTGCTTGCAGGTAGTTCAGGACACGTCACCAGAGAATGAATGGTGTGGATGTAGCGTTGGCCCGTTGCGCCGGTCCAGAAGTGGAAACGCGGTGTTTTTTCAATCTGCTGGTCTTCAAAAGACGACAAATCGACTGGCAACGCACCACCCGTCGCCAACATTTGTTGGCTTTGCTGTCCGCCGACACGACGCGCACGCGCGTCTGCAAGATTGATGATTTGAGCACTCATACTAACGCCAGCCCCTTACGCAAACTCAGGCTACCATAGCCTTCAATTGCTAACATATGGCAAGCGTCGGTGAATTTTTCAGCGGAAATATGGCTCCATCTTACTGATTTGATGGCGCCGTGATTTGACGTGAGATTCGCTTAAAATTATGAAAACATTGAGAAAAACAATTTTTGGCTATGCTCGCCGAAGTGATTTCGGCGAATTTCGTATTGAGCTATGTTTTTCAACAATTTTCGCGAAAGCACCCGATTATCCTGCATGCCTCCCGTGTTGTTTGGCGGTTGCGAAAAGTATTTAGCGAGTGAAACTGCGCTTTGCATACGCCCGGCAATCGGCAGTTCATAGCCGCCAACCATGCCAATCCTGTCGCAATAGAAGCTCTAACTGACCTCCCTCAACTGCATTTCGAAAAACCGCATTCGCGGCAGACGAGGCATCCTTCCTGATGAACGAGGTTGGCTGCCCCACATTTAGGGCATGCAGAGCGCGACGACCTGGCGGACGGATGTGGGCTGTGCTCGATCGGTGAATTAGTTGGAGCTTGTGTTCCCGCCACGCCGGTTGTCGTTTGCTGGAGAGTTGATGCACCGGCTGCCCCCTTGGGTTGCTCGACCGGTCCACCTGAGATTTTTGAAACGGTTGCTTCGGCTCTGTTACCCTCTGGTTGGGTCAAGTCGAAGTCCGGCGTTAAAAAACCGATTCTGCGCATGTGATTTTCTATGACGTTGCCGATCGCTGCTAACAGGCTTGGCACATAGCGCCCGCCAATCCAGCAGCCACCCTGCGGATCAAAGATCGCCTTCAGTTCTTCGGCGACAAAACTGACATCGCCGCCGCGCCGGAACACGGCAGATATCATGCGGGTTAAAGCGACCGTCCAGGCGTAGTGCTCAAGGTTACGCGTGTTGATGAAGATTTCGAATGGTCGTGGTCGTCCATCCTGGGTGATGTCGTTGATTGTTATGTAAATCGCCTGATCACCGGCAGGCCATTTGAGCTTGTACGTCGACCCGTCTAGCGCTTCCGTCCGTGCCAGAGGCTCGGTCATATAGACAATCCCGCCCGGGTCATTGTCTGGCTTTGCAGGAGTCGATGCAACTCGATTGGCAGGCGCTGGTGTCACGGAAGTTGCAGCATCTTGTGTAGTGATCCCAGTGTCAGCGTCATCACTCTGAGACAGCACCGCTCCTGTTACGTCGTTTGGTCGATATGTCGTGCAACCTTTCAGGCCGAGACGATAAGCTTCGCTGTAAATGTTCTTGAAGTCATCAAAGTCGATGTCTTTCGGACAGTTGATGGTTTTTGAAATGGCGTTGTCGACATGTGGCTGTAGTGCTGCCTGCATGGCCAGATGTGCTTTGGCCGGGATCTTCTCAGCACGCACGAAGGTGTCCGGCAGCGGTTGATTTGATGATGCAAACGTCTTGCGGTAGAGCGCATGGGCATAGTCTTCGACGGTTTCCTGGTGCGATGAGCCATCGGCGGCCAGCAGGCGCCGTCGATACCGAAAGTCGAACACCGGCTCGATACCGCTCGAGATGTTGCCGGCGAACAATGAGATTGTGCCGGTCGGTGCAATTGATGTCAGGCAACCATTGCGGATGCCGTTCTTGGCAAGTGCATTGCGCGTCGATTTCTTCAGTAGCTCAACATTCGGAGCTTTGAGGAAGTCTTCGGCGTGAAAAGCCGGGAAGGTGCCTTTTTCCGATGCAAGTTCGATGCTGGCCTCATATGCAGCGTTCTGGATGGCCGCCATCCATCGCTCCGCCGCGCGACGACCGTCCAGACTGTCGTAACGTCGTCCCGTCATGACCAATGCGTCTGCAAGCCCCGTGATGCCGAGGCCAATGCGTCGTTTTGTTTTGGCTTCGCGCTTCTGCTCTTTTAACGGGTAGGCCGAAACGTCGATGATATTATCGAGAAATCGAACGGCGGTTCGCGTGCGCTCTTCA
>JAJFHI010000437.1 GCA_021775715.1 Hyphomicrobiaceae bacterium
GTTCGTCCTGGCCAATCACGACCTCAAGTGTCCGTGAAAGCCCATCCGAATTCGTTTCTCTAATTTCCATCACTCAATCCTGCACTGCGCTGGTGTAACGCATCCCAATAACGCCTTTTGCGAAGGCCTCTAAAACCGCGGGCAGCTTTTCAAGCCGCCATAAATTCTCTATCGCGTCGCCAACTTGGCAACATCTGCTGTGGTGCGGGCGGAGGGACTTGAACCCCCACGGCCGAAGCCACCAGAACCTAAATCTGGCGTGTCTACCAATTCCACCACGCCCGCTCATGGCCAATGGGCCAAAAGACTGTTGTCGCACACAGCAAAAACACAGCTCCCTGAAAGATCAGCGGATCTCTCAAAGCCTCCAAATACAGCCTTTGACGGCCTCTCTAGGGCCATATCATAGGTTCTGATCGGAAAAAGGCAGGCGAAGTGAATTCGCCGGAACGGTTCGACGCCCATATATCGGCGCCCGCCGCCTGAGATCAACACCGAATATCGCCAATGCCACCGAAAGCGGCAGAAAAGGCGTCCAACGTGAGCCAGATCAGCACGAATTTGCCCTAGGCACTGAAATATTGCTCACAAGTTGCAGCAACACCTGCAATTCATATCACAATGACCCCTGTGAGGTCGTGTTGCCGTCGCCCCTTTGGGGCCGTGTTGCCGAAGCCCCTTTGGGGCCGTTGCAAATTGGTCCGCATCAAGCCTTCCCCCCCCCGGCGGCAAAAAACGGGAGCCAACAGAAAAAGGCCGGGCTTCGCGTTGCCCGGCCTTCTGATTTAGCGTTTGGGAGAAACGCCGTGTTGTGTGTGTTTGGACTACTTCAGCGAGGTGCAGCAATCGCCGCCGCGGCTGCCGAAGTGGTAGCGCAGACCGACTTTGATTTCGTGCGAAGTCAAATCTTCAAAGCGGATCGGTGGGTTGACGTTGAACTGACCGTAGCTCTCATCAATACGTCCGGACCGAGCGTCGCCAAGGTCGAGATAACGGTAACCGATATCCAGGATCATGTTTTCGCGGATCTGATAGCCCACACCGGTTGAAACCTGCCAAGCTAATGAAAGCTTTTTGTCGCCTTCAATCGAATCTTGCAGCCAAGCCGCATTGACGTCGTCGACGATGTTGTAAGACGCACCGATACCGGCGCCAACGTACGGCACAAAGCCACGGAAGTTGCCGAAGTCATAGAAGCCATTGAACAGAAGTGAGTACGACTTAACGCTGGTGTGGAATGCATCGCTATCCGAGCGAGTTGTTTGGCTCGTGCCAGGCGCGACGATGGTGGGACCGAAGTCTTCAAAGTTATCCGTAACTGTCCGCGTTTGTGGCTGACCCCAAAAATCGCGACTCTGACGGAAACCAAAGGTCATATCAGCGCGAAAACCGCGGGAACCGGAACCACAACCCAATCCAACTTCACCGAACCAGAAATTGTCCATATCTCCGGAAACAAAGCTGTCTCCGACAAAAATATCCTGGGTGTTAATGATGGCATCGCTCACAAGGTTGCCGCCGGCGTCGAAGTTTCTGATGTGGTCGTTCACTTGGTCAAAGACGTCGAATCCTGGATTACCGTCATTTGAAAAACCGTAACCGACGTCGCCACGAACGTAGCAAGGGCCAGCACCGCGGCTGACCTGTGGAAGTGGCGCATAGCCAGTGTCTTTAATGGAGCCGCCGTACATGTCTGCTGACATGGCTGGCGTTGCGATAAACGCAGCGACGAGTGCGGTGGAGGCACACGCAGCCTTTGTTGCGAAGTTCATAATCTAACCCTCGTTGATAACAGGCACGCGCTACGGCTGCCTAAGCCTCAAGTTTGCTTTTCAAAGGTATGCGGACGGTGGTTAATTCGCGGTTAAGCGCTGTACCAATGTTGGACGACGACACCGGGCCAAATGCTGCCGAAGCGGCAAAACGGCAATAAAATAGGCACTTGCGAGCGGTGCATGGCGTCGTTAGGTTGCCGGAAAACGTCCTAACGAGAATTGATTAGGCGCCACGGGCTGGGCATGCATCTCGGCAATGTCCACAATTTCCGGCCTGGTGCGCCTCAGCGGGAGACGATCATTTCATGACCATTGCGCCAGATGTTGTGGCAGCCGTTGGTGGCACGCCGTTGATCAACCTACGCCACGCGTCTGAAGTCACGGGCTGCACGGTTCTTGGCAAAGCCGAGTTCATGAACCCTGGCCAGTCCGTCAAAGATCGTGCTGCGTTGTCCATCATTCGTGATGCCGAGGCGCGTGGCAGTCTGAAACCCGGTGGCACAATTGTCGAAGGTACGGCCGGCAATACCGGCATCGGCCTCACTGTGCTTGCCAATGCGCTCGGCTACCGCTCCGTGATTGTTATTCCGGACACGCAGTCGGAGGAAAAGAAGTCAACGCTGAGGCTGCTCGGCGCGACGTTGATCGAGGTACCGGCCAAGCCTTTCAAAAATCCAAATAACTATATCAAGTACTCTGCCCGCCTTGCCGCCAAGCTCAATGAAACAGAAGCAGCCGGCGCGATCTGGGCCAACCAATTCGACAACGTCGCCAACCGCCAAGCGCATATCGACACAACTGCCCCAGAGATCTGGGATGATACGGATGGCAAAATCGACGGCTTTATCTGTGCCGTTGGGTCGGGCGGGACGCTCGGCGGTGTCTCGATGGGGCTGAAGGAAAAGCGCAAAGACATCCAGATCGGCATCGCCGATCCCTACGGCGCCGCGCTCTACAGTTATTACAAGACGGGCAAGCTGGCATCCGAGGGCTCATCCATAACCGAGGGTATCGGCCAGGGGCGCATCACTGCCAACCTCGAAGACGTGGTCGTGGACCACGCCTACCGAATTTCAGACAGCGAGGCCCTGCAATTGGCCTTCGATGCGCTTCAACACGAAGGGCTCTGCCTCGGACCAAGTTCGGGGATCAATATCGCAGGTGCCATACGGCTGGGCCAAGAGCTTGGTCCGGGCCATACGGTCGTGACAATCCTGTGCGACTACGGTACGCGGTATCAATCCAAGATGTTCAATCCTAAATTTTTGAAATCAAAGGACTTGCCGGTGCCGGACTGGCTTCAGGACAACCAATCGGCCAACATGCCCATTGTCTTTGAGACCGAGCCCGCGTCATAATTCGTTTGTGGGTCGAACGCGAT
>JAJFHI010000438.1 GCA_021775715.1 Hyphomicrobiaceae bacterium
GAAAAATTGTTCCACGACCAGAAACAAGTCGACCCAAACGGTTTGTGGGCAGGTGTAACCGCACCAGGCCCGGCCAACGGTTGAGGTAATCAGGAACAGCGCTATTCCCGCCATCACCAAGAGACCCGCTACGTAAAAAAATTCGTGCGGCCAGATTTCAATAAAGAAGAAGTAGAAACGGCGATTGGTCAGATCAACAAGCACGGCTTGGTCTGGCGCGTAAGGTCCGCGATCCCACCTTAGCCAAGGTGTGACGTAATAAATTCCAAGCGTGATGGCCATGATCCACCACTTAAACGAGCGAAATGAACCGCTCGTTCCCTTGGGGTGGATCTTCTGCCGTTTGGCATAGAGCGAGCGTTTGTCTTTTGCATTGACCGCTTCTGCGTCATACGTCTCGACTGTCGTCTCAGATGCCATCGGGATCTATTCCTCGGCAGAGGGTTGGGCGGGCGTTGCGTCACTGGGTTCGCTTGCAGTTGTCGTCTCACCGCCACCAAGACTGTGCACATAGATCGTTAGCTCTTTCACAGCCACTTCACCGAGACGATCGCCCCACGGTGGCATGACGCCGTGTTTTGGTTTCGTGATCTGTGCGGCGATTTGATCTCCGGTACCAGCATAAAGCCACAACGCATCTGCCAGTTTTGGCCCACCAAATTCACGGATGCCTTCACCATTTTCGCCATGGCAGGAGGCGCAGTTGGTTGTGTAAACCTCTTTGCCACTTTCGGCTGCGCTTGCATCCGCCTGTTTGCCCGCAAGTTTCAAAACATACTGGCTGACATCGGCGATCTGCTTCGGCTCCAGTACACCGTCACCGAATGTGGGCATGAGTGAAAAGCGCGCGTCATCGTCGTCAACGTTGCGAACGCCGTGCTTGATGGTTGTGTAAATTGAATCAAGGTCGCCGCCCCACAGCCAATCATCGTCGTTGAGGTTGGGGTAGCCGGGCGCACCCTGCGCCCCTGACCCATGACACTGCGAGCAGTTTACTTTGAAAAGTGACGACCCACCTGCGACCGCAAAGCGATACAACTCGTCCGTTGCTTTGATCTCGGCGAGTGAGCTGGTTTCTATGCGCGCACGCATGCCCGCCTGCGCATCATGTGCTGCTGCGATTTCTTTCTCGACGATCGATCGAGTGGTCTCGCCGGAAATTCCCATCGTCGAGCCCTCGATCAATGGAATAGACGGGTAGTAGATCATGTAACCAACGGAAAAAATGACCGTTGCGTAGAACGTCCATAGCCACCAGCGCGGCAACGGGTTGTCAAGTTCTTTGATGCCGTCCCATTCGTGACCCGTTGTTTCTATGCCGGAGAACTCATCTCGTTCATTTTTTGTCATGGGTGTCGTCCTCTTTGAACGGGATTTGGGCGATACGTGCGGCATAGTCTTTAGAGCCAGGACGGAAGGTAAACAGCACAATGCCAACGAACAGAACCGTCAAATAGATAAGCCCCCAACTGTCGGCGGCATGGCGAAGCGTTTCGTATGTTGTCATTTTGGGTGCCTCCTTATCTGAGGTTGTCTTTGGCCTGGTAGGCCTTGAAGTCCACCAGCGTACCGAGCATCTGCAGGTAGGCGACCATTGCGTCCATCTCTGTCAGCGTCACTGCGTCGCCATCGAAGTTGGATACGACAGCTTTCGGATAGCGTTTTTTTACATCTTCGGCGGCGTCGCTGTCGGGGTCTGCCTGGGCGAAGAAATCTACTTTGGCGTTTTCAATCATCTCTTCGGTGTATGGCACGCCGACCGTTTTGTTGGCCTCAAGGTGGCCTTCGATATCGTCTGCTTTAAGTGGGGTGTCGGCGAGGAATGCGTAGCTTGGCATGATTGATTCAGGCACAACACTTTGCGGGTTTTTGAGGTGCGCAACATGCCAGTCGTCGGAATAACGCCCGCCAACACGAGCGAGATCTGGACCGGTGCGTTTTGAGCCCCACTGGAAGGGATGGTCGTACATGCTTTCAGCCGCCAGAGAGTAGTGTCCGTAGCGTTCCACCTCGTCGCGGAAGGGGCGGATCATTTGGCTATGGCAAGTGTAGCAGCCCTCGCGGATGTAGATGTTGCGTCCGACCAGCTCCAGCGGACTATAGGGCCGCATGCCCTCGACCTTCTCAATCGTATTCTTGACGTAGAACAGCGGGACAATCTCAATGATCCCTCCGATCATGACGACAACAAGTGACAGCACGAGAAGAATGCTGGCATTGCGTTCAATGGTGGCGTGTGTTGGTAAAATGCGCATTGTTTCTTACTCCGCAGGGATGGTCGCTTGGGTGGTGCCGCCGACGGGCAACTCTTCGCGTTGTTCACCGCGTATAGTCTTGTAAATGTTGTAGACCATCACCAATGCACCGGAGAGATAGAGCAGTCCACCGCACATGCGCATGACGTACTCGGGGTGAATGGCGGTTACGGTTTCGATGAACGAATTCACAAGGAAGCCTTGGTCATCGTATTCGCGCCACATCAGACCTTGCGTAACGCCTGCTACCCACATCACTGCGGCGTAGACCACGATGCCGATGGTTGCGAGCCACAAATGCCAGTTGACAAGGCGGAGTGAGTAGAGCCGCTCGCGGTTCCACAGCTTGGGCACGAGGTAATACATCGCAGCGAACGTGATCATACCGTTCCAGCCGAGGGCACCAGAATGCACGTGGCCGATGGTCCAGTCGGTGTAGTGCGATAGTGAATTCACCGACTTGATCGCCATGACCGGGCCTTCGAATGTCGACATGCCGTAGAACGCCAACGCCAACACCATCATGCGCAGGACTGGGTCGGTGCGCAGTTTGTCCCAGGCGCCCGAAAGCGTCATCAGGCCATTGATCATACCGCCCCAAGATGGCATCCACAGCATGATCGAAAATACCATGCCAAGCGTCTGTGCCCAGTCGGGCAAAGCTGTGTAATGCAGGTGGTGCGGTCCAGCCCAGATGTAGAGGAAGATCAGCGACCAGAAGTGGACGATCGAAAGCCGATAGGAATAGATCGGCCGTTGCGCCTGTTTCGGCACAAAATAATACATCATGCCAAGGAATCCGGCAGTCAGGAAGAAGCCGACCGCATTATGGCCATACCACCATTGCGTCAGCGCATCCTGGACACCTGCGAAGGCGGAGTAGCTTTTCGCACCAACCAACGAAACCGGGATCGCCAGGTTGTTGACGATGTGCAGCATTGCGACGGTGACAATGAATGAGAGATAAAACCAATTGGCGACATAGATGTGGGGTTCTTTCCGTTTGACCAGGGTCCCAAGGAACACGATCAGATAGGCAACCCAGACAATTGTCAGCCACAGATCAACATACCATTCCGGCTCAGCGTACTCGCGCGACTGTGTGACTCCGAGCAAGTAACCAGTTGCAGCCATAACGATGAAAAGCTGATAGCCCCAGAAAACGAACCAGGCGAGATCACCGCCGAACAGACGTGCCCGGCAGGTGCGCTGCACAACATAGAAACTCGTGGCGATGAGCGCGTTACCGCCGAATGCAAAGATAACGGCAGACGTGTGGACGGGTCTGAGGCGGCCAAAGTTTAGATACGGCTCAATGTTAAGTTCCGGCCACGACAACTGCGCGGCGATAATCACGCCGACAAGAAAGCCTGCGATACCCCAGAACAGTGTTGCGATCACGCCATAGCGCACGACACCGTCCATATAACCAGACGTGTCTGGTGCTGGCGCCGAGGCACCTGCGGGTTCAAATTTGACGATCCGCAGAACGTAGATCAACGTTCCTGACAGCACGAGACAGAGGACCAGCGCGTGGGCGCGGAACAGGGCGTCGTTGCCTGCTAAAGATCCGAAAAAAGCTAACAGAGCCGCAATGAAGAGGGCTGTGATAAGCGCAAAAGTTTCCGAGTTGAATTTCATCACCGGTGTCCCCAGACTGGTGCCCATCAAATACAGGCTGTCTCAGCGCGGACGGTGTCGTAGGCCCGCAGCGGCGGCTTTGACTTATGTCAATGTCCGAGAATTCTGTTGAATTTGTCGCTCCGGGCGTCATGGCCATGAGGTGCTGACTAGAAGGCGTTGGGGTTCGTGCGCTGTGATTCGACGTGCTTTTGCGACGTCCGAATGCGTTTAAGCAAAAGGTTGCTGAATGCGGGGATCGAATCCCGTCTCTGGTCGGGCACAACAAAGGAACTCAGCCGGTCGCTTGCAGCGTTACAAGATGGGCATGTCGCAAATTAGTAATGTGTTGAAGAAGATGGATGACGTGCGGGGGGGGGGGGGTCCTCGAACCCAAACGAACGGGTCGGGATGGCGCAGGTCAGCCGATGAGTGGACGTTGCTTATACACATGGTCGGGGTGCTGCCAATTGCAGCGATGTTGTCATCGCGGCAGATAGGTCTTTCTCTGCTCTGACGTTTCAAAAGCAGTGGCTTTACCCATGCGCAGATGGCGGTCTGGATAAGGCGTTCCGCCTTGCCGTCGGTCTGCGGGTGTAGTGTTTGGAATACAGCCTGAAGGCACTTGGCCGGCAGCGCAATGAAATCGTGTCAAGCTGATCCATATTTAGAACGCTGCCGCAATATTCGTACGCGTTTGGCGCCGCAGCCTGGCTAGTTGATCCAGTATTCAAATCTTTCGTATCGATATTATGTACTAATGGGTTATATAGTGACAGTGTCAGGCGAAAAATGCACTTGTGACTTTGTGAATACGACATCTGACTGTTCCGTGCATGGAACATAAGTTATCTTTACCTAGCGGAATTTCTGGAGGTCTTAAACTCTGAGCTATCAACGGGTAATTGGGTGTCTGGGGGCGATAAGACCGCATAAATTGGCTGGCTTGCCACGATCGGACGTTTTGAAAGCCCGTAGGAAAACACATTTGCTCGTTGACGAAGTGAGTAGATCAAAACGGGCTGCACTTGAGATTGACTGCGTGAGGCAAACGTCACTGCCACCTGTCGGCGGCCCGCTGAAAATCTACGAAACAGAAATGAAGTGGACCGCTGTTTGCTGCACCGGCGGCTACAGTTTTATGGCTTATTGATTGGTGTGAGTTCTTTGCGGTGAAATCCAGTCTATTCGTTTGTTTACTCGT
The DNA here is from genome assembly GCA_021775715.1 of Hyphomicrobiaceae bacterium. Classification (GTDB taxonomy): domain Bacteria; phylum Pseudomonadota; class Alphaproteobacteria; order Rhizobiales; family Hyphomicrobiaceae; genus JAJFHI01. Next base: position 5,080 of record JAJFHI010000438.1, read on the forward strand.
TGCTAGTCTGATTTTGGTAACGCCTGGTCAAGTACTTGGCCAGACGAATGATCCAAATTCAGTCAGCGGCACGAGCTCTGATCCCACTGGAGAATCTGAGACCATTCCGGCGGTGTCTGATCCAGATACCGCGGTCGTCGAGCCAGATCCATCCGGTGACACGGCGCCGGCGCAAAGTGAAACATTACCGCCGGTAGACGTGATCATGGATCCGCAACCAAAACCAAAACCAAAACCTAAAGCAAAGCAGCGTGCGGCAAGTCCTGTCAAAGTGCAAAATAGTTCTTCGGGTGGTCAAGACGAGCCACCGGAAGTTACGCCCCCGCCGCTCATTGATGACACCGAAAGCGTCCCAGCAGGGCCAGCAATAAAAACACGCCGCGAACTCGAAAACGCGGGAGAAGTCCGTGTGCCCGAGGCTATAGGCGACGCACCTAACGTCAACATAACTGGCTTTGGGGATGGACGCTCAACGAGTGTCAATATGCGCGGCGTTGGAGCGCTCAGAGACCCGCTAAGTCCCGGCGACACGTCATTTGTCGTCTATGTTGATGGAGTTCCACAGCCGTTATTTGCAGTCGATGCTGATCTACTTGATATAGAGCGGGTTGAATTGTTGAAGGGGCCGCAAGGCACGCTGTTTGGGCTAAGCACAACGGCTGGCGCCCTCAATGTCATCACTCGTAAGCCCAGTGATAAACCAGAATTTTCAATTAGAAGCGAACTGGGGGAGGACGGACACGCACTGGCGGAATTCATGGCTTCAGGTCCTCTAATTCCGCGTGTTCTTGCTGGGCGATTGGCGTTGCGTTTGTCGACGATCGATGGGTTCGTTCCAAATACTTTGACTGGCAACGATCTCGGCGAGCAGGATGTCTTCTCAGGAAGAGGGACGCTACGCTTTACGCCCTCGTTGACAACTGCAATTACGCTGTCTTTCAGCGCTGATCACGATAAGCGAACATTTCCGTTCTTCTTACTGCGGAACACACCGGAATTTCCAGTCGCATCGTATGTCGATGACAACCGTTCCAGACGGCGCGTCAATACTGGTACGCTTACGATCGAGCACAAAGCCAAAGACGTTGCGTTCAAGAGTACGACAGGGTTGACGCAGCTAAAGACAACTGACCTTTTTATCGATGACACAGAGGGCTTTGCGTTTTCCAAGATCACCGGGCTGCCACCATCGACGTTTTCGAGGAATGATTCTTTTTCCGATTGGAACGAGGATCAGAAAACGCTCAGCCAAGAATTCCTATTTAGCTCACTTCAAAATGAGAATTTTTCCTGGGTCGTTGGCGCATCGTATTTTCATAACAACTTTACAGCTGACTATTTGAACGAGCATGCCTTTGTGCCTGCCTCAAGTGGCAAGCGGCGCAATGAGTTGGTGAACAATAGTTTTGCAGGGTTTGGAGAAGTCACCGTTCCAATTGGACCTCGATTGAGAGTAACGCCTGGCGCGCGGTTTACTCATGAGAGAAAAACTTACGACCTGCAATATTTGGGGGTCGGTGCACCTGGAACCGTTGATGCATTTCAGGAATCTGGCGAGCTCGCGTTCAACTATGCAACGGGGCGCTTGTTGTTTGCCTATGAATTGACACCTGACAGCACAGCTCATGCGACTATATCTCGTGGTTTCAAATCAGGCGGGTATCCACGCTTTGTAAACGATGCTTCATTGGGGATTGCGACCGAGCCGTTCGCTTCAAGCAAAATCTGGGCATACGAAGCTGGCTATAAATATAGAGCGCCAAAAAACATCGGTTACTTTGATGCGACCGCTTTTTACAACGACATTGAGGATGAGCAACTCTTAGATTTTGATTCAGCGGCAGTTACTTTCCGACCAGCAAACCTCGACGTCATTACGTACGGCTTGGAGTTGGCCGCCGGAATAAGTGTAACGGATGCGCTCAAGATTGCTGGCGCAATTGGCTACACGAAGGCGGAGTTTATCAACGTTGATCCAATTCTACGCACAGCCGGTGCAAAAAATGGCAACCGCCTCCCCAACGTGCCGAAATTGACGGCGAGCGCAGCGCTCGATTATCGCCAATCCGTCGAAGCCGTTGATTTCGGATTCGATGGGCACATGTTTGGCCATATTGGCTGGCGGTTTGTCGGTGACCGGGCAGCGGACGAAGAAAACAGGTTCTCCCTGGACGCCTATCACATTGTTGATGGCCGCATCGGAATTGAGCCTATCGATGGCGTCGAGATGTACATATTTGCAAAAAATCTTTTGGATACAATTCCTCAGCTATCCGGTGGCCTTGTCTTGCCGAATGCTGAGCTTGTCGTACCTGGACGAGGGCGAATTGTTGGGGCGGGCACTTCCGCACGGTGGTAGTGACGGTCTGTTTCTCTAACTTCCCCAGAGGCGCTCTTGCCGCCCACGCATGATCTGTACTATGATCTTCATTCAATAGGCTAGAAAAATGCAGTTAGATGCTGTTTTACATGGAAAAGTTTTGGCACCTCGCCGGGCGTGTCACGACAACAGCTGCCAGGAGTTAGTTTCATATCTGGACCCGATAAGATTGACGAACACGTAGGACTTCGCTTGCGGCAGGGTCGCGAGGCCAGCCGTTTGTCGAAGGAAGAGTTGGCAGCGGCTCTCGGACTTTCGTTGCTTGAACTCGACGACATCGAAACTGGCAGAGCAAGGCTAACACCCACTCAGATGTTTGCGGCTTCGAAGGCACTGAGTGTGAAACCCTTTTTCTTTTTCGAGGCCCTCGAGTAGCCCTGTATGATTTTCAGCTCGTTGCCGACGACCGTTCGAATGATCGAGTTTGAGCATTCAGGCGCAGACTCCATAGGTCCAAACTCAAACTGATTGATTTGCCTGGGCCTGCTACCCAATCCGCAATCTCTTTACGAACACCAGCAGCGCGTTCTCCGGCTGCGCCAGAGCGCTCCAGAACGGTGACCCATCCATTCAAAACGGTGGTTAGGTCCTTTTCACACCATGAACCTCGCTCGTGCTCAGATGAAATCGACTGCTCCAACTCACATGACCAGCTGTCACCAAGCATCCCGGCGAAACTTTCTTTTTTCCGCAACATGCTCCGCGATCCACCGTTGCTTTCGCAAATGGTCTCATAGTGTTCGATCAAATTTTCAAGACCCACAAGCCTGGGATGGGCGCAGCTGCTCATCGGGTTTGGCTCGATAATCAGCACCTGAGTGTTGTCATGGCATAGGGGCTGAAGTTTCGAGAAAAAGTCCGCTGCGTCGTCCAAATGCTGAACTACAAATCGAAGAATAATGGCGTCAAACTTGCCGGTTGGTGCGGAGCTGACGATATCGCTTTGTTCAAACTCTATGTCGCTATCTCTGTGCCGATGGCGTGCGCGCGCTATGAGGGCTGGAGAGCGGTCTATTGCCGTGACGTGTTTGTCCGGAAAGGCGATTTGAAGCTGCTTTGCATAATCGCCGTTGCCGCATCCGATATCGATGATGCTGTGAACATCTTTCCATGCAGGAAGCGCATCAAGGGCAGTTATCTCAGCTGGTGACATCAGCTCAACCTGATGACGCAGCAGTTCATCCCAGACGTCTGCTTGCGAACAAAACGTATTCCCCATCACTGAGCTCGAACCAATTGCTCTGTTATCTGCTAACAACTGCGCCTGTTCTTGCTGAATACTCATTGTACACCCTTCATTTAACTTGCTGCTTGGTCGTCCAATTGCTTAATCATCAGACAGAGTTCAACCTGCACGACTTAGTCAAAAATACTTCGCTTACGAAAACACCGATTATCATCAGGCACGTGGCAATGACTGGAAGCAAAAATTCCTTCGACGACGATCAACACATCATTGCTGTAGGAGACGGCCCCCCTATTCTTGTCTTCCATGGCGGGCCTGGCTTTAGTCATAACTATCTTGTTCGATGGCTGGCCTATCTCAGTCGTACACGTACGCTGCTTTACTTCGACCAAAGTTTCTCCGATCATCCTTCTGGCTTGGAAGCGACAAACAGCTTTGATCAGACCATCCAGCAGGCGCGTGGAATCATTGCCGAGGTTAGTGACGGCAAAAAGCTAACGCTTATTGCCCATTCCTGGGGCGCCTTGGTAGCTATGACGGCACTGCGCTCCTTTCCACAACTCAGTCTCGATGGCTTGCTAATCAATCCCGTACCGTCCACCCGAAGCGGGTTCGACCAAGTCCGTGACAGACTATTTTCCCGCATGCCGACTAGCATGCTTGAGGCAATCGCGTCCGT
>JAJFHI010000439.1 GCA_021775715.1 Hyphomicrobiaceae bacterium
AGCATGTGGCTGGCGAAGGCGTGACGCAGTACGTGTGGGCTGACATCTTCAGGTGACAGACCGGCCTCGACCGCAAGGTCCTTGAGGTCTTGCGCAAAGCGTTGTCGTGTCAGATGCCCTGTCGCGCTCTTCGTTGGAAACAGCCATTTGGTGCGCACCATCGGGCTCAAGCCAGGGTCGTTGTTTTCCCCGATGGCAAGGTAGGCATCGAGTGCTGCCAGTGCTGATGTGTTCAGTGGCACGAGACGTTCACGCCCACCCTTGCCGCGAATGGTGAGTACGCGACGGTCGCCTTTTAAAACGTCGCCTGGCAGGGAGACCAGTTCTGTGACGCGCATGCCCGTTGCATAAAGAAGCTCCAACAGGCAGATCATGCGAAGCGCACGCAGGCGCTCGCGACCTGACGTCCCGTCAATGCGATTGCGAGCAGCTTGGATCAGTGTGTCAACGTCGGCGATGGACAGCGTCTTTGGCAGTCGGCGTGCTTGCTTCGGGCCGGCCAAGCCAACTGTCGGATCTTCTTCCACTATTCCTTCGGCCGCCAGGAAACGATAGAACTGTCGCAACGAAGACAAACGCCGTGCGAGCGATGTTGCTGCAAGTCCCTCCTCACGGCAGGCACCAAGATAGGCGCGCAGATCATCGGGACTGGCATCTAGCATTTGGATGTTGCGGAGAGAAAAGAAGCGGGCGCCGTCTGACAGGTCGCGGCCATAGGCTGCAAGCGTGTTCTCGGCGACACCGCGTTCTGCGCTGAGCATCTCAAGAAACATGTCTATGTTTGTCTGATCCGCCGGGTTCATGACCCGGGTTTAGAGCGCTTCTGCAATTGTGTGAAGCGACTTTCTGAAGCGCCGCACCTACAACTAGATCTTAAGTATTTGTTTTTATTAGAGTAAAACAATATTTTTGGGCGGCGCCAATTCGGCCGCAAATCCGCGCGAGTGCCTAATTCATTGGCTTTATCGAACTGGCCAGTCCGGCAGTAAGGCTTCAACCGCAAGCTGGTGAGCTTCGGCATCCATGCCAGCACGTTTGAGCGCACGCACCGTATCGCCAAGAGCAATCATATGTGTTCCGGCCGGTCCGTTGGGCCCAATCGATTTCATCGTCAACAAAGCGATCTGGCCGATCGCGCGATCCTTGGCGGCTCGACTGAGTTCCGACAAGACGCCGGTCGGTGGCAAATATCCTTCGGTTGGCTGCGGCGTGCGGCTGGCCGCTTCCCAGAGCGGGATCGGAATTTGGTAGGCCAGTGCATCAAGCACGGTTGCAAGCTTGTGCAACAGTTCCGGCTTGAAGCCACCGGCAACTGCCATGCGCTCCAACGCGGCAAGACCACGATCGGGCCTGGGCGCACCTGAACCGCCCGCGCCTGCGTAGTCGCGTGGCGTCGAGTTGCCAGGATCAGCGATATCGATAAGTCCAAGCCAGTGCGCGGCGCGATCAGCTCCAGGCGCACCCGGTGTTGTCGAGTAGTCAGCCCAAACACGCGCTCTGTCAGGGCGATTGGCGGTCAACGCAAGAAGGATCGCCGCGTCGGCAAACTGGGCGGTGTCTGGGCCGGGCTCAATACGTGCCGACAACACGAACGCGAGCCGCAGCATCGAGTCGTAAAATGGACTGCCGCTGGCAGCCTTTAAGTAAGCGCCGATGCGCTGCACTTTTTCGCGGGCGTCACTTGCAGCGTCTGCTGCAGCGAAATTCTTTGCCCGGTCGCTGGCCGCTTTTTGCTGAGGTGATGCTGCGTCCGCAACAGTGGCAGCGTCGCGATAAATTTGAGTGACGGCGCGTGCGTCGATGGCATTCAAATCGAATGCGGCTTCAGCGGCAAGCTGGCGCGTAATCGGATTGGCATTCTGGTCGCTGGCGATCGACACGAGAAGTGCCGGCTTCATCTTTTCGACGTTGCCCAGGTCCGGTCGGGCATTGGCTGCCTGCAGGATGCGGTAATCAATCATTGTCAGGCCATTAGATGTTCTGGGTTTTGCGGGTTTACGCCCGCCGGCAATGGCGGAAAGCGCCGCGAGACCTGGCGAATCCGGCATGCCTGCATCGCGGGCCAATTCTGCTGCAAGCCCGGCTGCTGCCGTGTTTCCGTTCGCTGCTGCACAGTATCCCGTCATCAGTATTGCATCGCCTTTCAGGGCGTCGGGAAGTGCGCTGGCTGCGCCTGACAATTCGCGGGCTGTGTTACACGCGGTATCGCGGTGATTGAGGCCAAGGTCGGCGCTGGTGGCAAAAAGTGTCAGAACCGATTGCGCGATGGCATTTTCGGATCTCGGACGTTGACCAAGCCATTTGGTTACCTCGCCGAAAAGACCAGCGCGATAGAGTGCGCGTGCACGTACGGCCGCAAACGCGTCGGCAGACCTGCCTTTCGGTGGTGGTGCGTTGGCTGTCATCAACCGGCGCCAAAGAGTGTGCAGGACAGGCGAGCGCGGCGGCGGTTTGATCTCGGCAAGCAACGTCTCAATTTTATCAACCTCGAGCCCACGCCAGACGTCGCCGCTGAAGCCTGCGCGACCAAATCCGGTTGAACCATTGCCTTCGCCTGGGTTGGGAGCGCGACCACCGGACTCTGGCGCATAGGCCTCACCGATCGGGGCGAGTTCGTCGCGCTCGACGCTTCCCGGGCGAGCTGCAGCGTTGGGATTGGGCCGATCCGAATAATCGCGCCGGGTCCGGCCTGGAGCTTCAGACGGAGACCTGCGCCGGGTTTGGTCCTCGGGCGGACGCCAAGCATCGTTGGAGGCAGGCGCCGAAGTCGATTGTGCGAGTTGGAGAGGTCTGGCAACAGCACGGTCGGACGCGGCCATAGCTACGCATGGTGCAACAGCGATAACGACGGCCGTGGCTGCAAAGATGTTGAGCGAACGCAAACGCATTTCTTTGGGCTCAATCCTTACTTTTTGCGGATTTTTACACCGGTTATCGTATGTTCCACGACCTGTGGTTCGGGCTCGAAGTACGTGGCGAGCACGTAGAGTCCACTGAAGACCAAGCCGCCGATGACGCCGAGGGTAAAGATGAAGCGAAAAAGACTTGGCATTAGTGTGTCGCGGCTCCAATGTGTACGTGCAGCGTCGATAAATTTCCTGGCGGTATTATGGCCCGCGCGGTCGCATTCTGCGCATGTTATCCATTGCCCCATGGAAACTGGCGAAAGGCTGTCGAAGCCTCTCGCGACCGGGGTACACGGGACACTTGACGTCAGTGAGTAGCGATATGCACCGGAAACTGCAAATATTGTTCTCGTTATCACCAATCCGACAGGCCTGTGTGAAGATTTCAGCGATAGGCCTCGTTTGCCGAAGCTTTTTATCTTATATCTGACCCGCCAGAAAGTATCGCGGTGGACGGAAAAAATGAGTCAATCAAAGACCTCTCAAGGCCAGACGGCGGCAGCAGGCGGGCAATACGATTCGCTGCGCGTGGCGTTGGGTTCGCGCGCCATCGTGATGATCGGCATGATGGGGTGTGGTAAGTCGGCGGTCGGACGCCGCCTTGCAGCGCGCCTAGGCCTACCGTTTGTCGACGCTGATGAGGAAATCCA
>JAJFHI010000440.1 GCA_021775715.1 Hyphomicrobiaceae bacterium
GATCGCAGCCGTCGCCGATCGCACGCTTGGCTGGGCAAAGCTTGCCACGACATCTCGCGCAGATAGGAACGTCGCGCTGGTGCTATCGACCTACCCCGGTCGCGTCGACCAGATCGCGCACGCCGTTGGTCTTGACGGCCCTGCAAGCGCACACGTGATTGTTTCCCGGCTGGCTGACGAAGGGTACGCCGTTGACGATCTGCCTGCTTCACCGAAAGAGATGCTCGACGCCGTTCGCGACACCACCCGTTATGCTCGTTGGTCTGTCCCCGACTACCGCGCCGCATTCACAAAACTACCAAAGCAATTTCAGGCCGAAGTTAGCAATGCTTGGGGTGATGTTGCAGACGACGTTGACGTCCGCGCTGGCATGCTCGCGCTGCCGATCGTCAAATGCGGAAACCTACTGCTCACATTGCAGCCGGAACGCGGCGAGGCGGGCGACCGCAAAGCGGGTTACCACGATCCAACTGTTCCGCCGCGCCACACCTACGTCGCGTTTTATCTGTGGCTGCAGCACGTCGCAAAGATCGACGCCCTCATTCACCTCGGCGCACATGGCACAGCTGAATGGCTACCCGGTAAAGCCGTTGCATTGTCCGACGCCTGCACCCCGTACGTTCTCACCGGCGGTACGCCGGTCATCTATCCCTTCATCGTCAACGACCCTGGCGAGGCGGCGCAAGCAAAACGTCGTCTCGGCGCCGTCACCATCGGACACATGACACCAAAGATGGTCACAACCGATCTTGACGGTCGCCTCAATGACCTCGACCGGTTAGTGAACGAGTTCTCGTCTGCCGACGGCCTCGACGCTCGACGCCGCAACGTCCTCGCCGACCAAATCGTTTTCGCTGCAGAAAACGCTGGCCTGAGTGAAGACCTGGGCCTCGACAAAGAAACCTCCACCGATGAAACCATCGCGCAGATCGATGCGTTCTTGTGTGACATCAAAGAAATGACCATCCGCGATGGCCTGCACACGTTCGGCAGTGACATCGACACCGATGACGCCGCTGTGGCCGCTTGCGGACCAAGTGAGATGTCTGCGCTCATCAACGCTCTCGACGGTCACTTCATCGAACCCGGCCCCTCTGGTGCGCCTTCACGCGGTCGCCGCGATGTTTTGCCAACTGGGCGCAACCTCACCACCATCGACCCACGTGGTGTGCCAACACAAACCGCTCTGATGCATGGCCGGGCTGCCGCCGAAGAAATTTTGCGCCGCTACCTTGAAGACCACGGCGACTGGCCACGTGCCATCGTGATGGACGTGTGGGGCAGCGCCACCATGCGTAACGGCGGCGAAGAAATCGCAACCGCACTGCATCTGATGGGCGTGCGGCCAATCTGGGATCACGCCTCATTCCGCGTAACCGGCGTTGAAGTCTTGGCGCCTGCCGAAGTTGGACGCCCGCGCGTTGACGTTACACTGCGCATATCGGGCCTGTTCCGCGATGTCTTCCCGACGCAGTTGGCCCTATTCCATCAAGCAGTCACAGCGGTTGCAAACCGTGATGAAGACGATGAGACCAACCCATTGGCTGCAGTCACACGTCGTGGCGAACGCACGGCATCCCATGCCGTGCCTGATCGCATATTTGGCGCCGCTCCCGGTGCCTATGGCGCTGGCGTCACCGACCTCATCGATAGCCATGACTGGTCGAAACGCGAGCAGCTCGGCCAAGCTTATCTCGAAGCCTCATCGACGGCCTATCGTGGTGAGACAGCAGCCGAAACAACGACACCTGGCGCCTTCGCCGGACAACTTCGAGCCGCCAGCGCTTTCGTCCACATCCACGACCACAGCGAAGCCGACATTCTGTCGTCCACCGACTACGCCGCGCACGAAGGCGGCGCGCTCGCTGCGGCCATCGCCGCCGGTCGTGACGACCTTGCGGGTTATCATGTCGACACGGCGCGACCCCAACACCCAAAGTCACGTACTCTGTCAGAAGAATGCGCGCGGGTCGTACATGGCCGCGCCACCAATTCAAAGTGGATCAACGGACAAATGCGTCACGGCTTCCGCGGTGCGGCTGAAATCGCATCAACCGTCGACAACGCGTTTGCCTTTGCAGCCACGGCTGGCACGGTCACGAGCAAACACTTCGACGAGTTGTATCTCGCTTACCTCGGCGACCCGACTGTCGCTGAATTCATGGCTGACGCCAACCCGGACGCACAAAACGCTATGCGCGCGCGCTTTCAGGAAGCCATGTCACGCGGGTTATGGACACCGCGGCTCAACTCAGCGGTACAAATGTTGGCCGACGAGGAGACGGCCGCATGACCGCTGCACCTCAACACACGACCAAACGCAAAGGTTGGTGCCCTGGTGCGCTGCGCCCAATGCAAACAGGCGACGGCTTACTCGTGCGGGTGAAGTTCAGCGCCAGCCGTGTGGCCTGCGCGACGGCTCGTGAGTTGGCAACACTGAGCACACGTTACGGCAACGGTATTCTTGACCTGTCGCAACGCGCAAATCTGCAGTTTCGCGGCGTGACGGATGAAACGCTGCCGGATCTAATCGATGCACTGCGCGATCTGAATTTGCTAGATGACGACGTGGGCAGCGAGTCCGTGCGTAATATTCTCGTCAGTCCGCTGGCCGGGATTGACCCGCAAGCGGCGAACGTCGAGAACATCGTCGTGGCACTTGAGCGTGTTCTGAAAACCGAGACACGGCTACACGGCCTTCCAGGTAAGTTCTGCTTCGCCATTGATGCAGGAGGCAACCAGCCACTCGGCGCGACGTCATCCGACATCACAATCACCATGTTGGGTGACAGCAATAAATGCCGCATAACGTTGTGCGGGGCGGGTGATGTCGCCTTGGACGTTGACACTGCGAGTGCGACCGCAGCCGTCGTCTTGATCGCAGATGTATTCCTCGCTCATCGAAGTACAGCCCCGGACTTGCGCCGCATGCGTGACCTTGTTGCGCGCGACGGTGCTGACGTTGTCTTTGTTCAATCAGGCTTCGCCAGCATTCGGCGCAACATAGAAACAACACCTACGCTTTCGCCAGATAGAATCGGCAGGCTGCAACCGAGCAACACCAAACATATTGCAGCCATCGGGCTACCTTTCGGGCGTATCACATCCGAGCAACTCGCAAAACTTGCCGTCGCCGCCGAACATGCGGAATGTGCCGAGCTGCGCCTGACGCCATGGCGCAGTATGTTCGTGCCGTGCCGCACATCTGGCGACGTCGACACCGTGTTGGCGGCTGCAACAACGTCCGGTCTTGTGACAGACGCAAGCGACCCACGCTTGGCTATTGACGCTTGCCCGGGACGCCCGGCATGTTCCAGCGGCGAAGCGCACACATTGGTCGATGCTGCAACGCTTGCCGAACATCTCGACTTTTCTCGCGTACAACTAGAGCCCGGCCTCATCCATGTATCCGGTTGCACGAAAGGTTGCGCCCGACGGCAGGCTACGCAAATAACGCTTGTTGGCAACGACGGCCTCTACGACCTCATCATCGACGGTACGACAGAGACACCGCCCTGCCGAAGTGGCATTTCGACTTTTGATCTCGTCTCAACCGTGCAAGACGCATTGCGCACCACCGCGCGAAAAACTATCCAAGGAGCCGCCAACAGTGGCTGAATACGACTATGTCCGAGATGGCGCTGACATCTATCGCCGCTCGTTCGCGATCATCCGATCTGAGGCCAACCTCGCGCGTTTCTCAAAACTTGAAGAGCGCGTCGCTGTGCGCGTCATCCACGCGTGTGGCATGACAGATATTGTGGAGAACATCGTATTTTCCGATACGTTTGCAGAAAATGGTATCAGAGCACTCGAAGCCGGTGCGCCGATTTTGTGTGACGTGCGGATGGTC
>JAJFHI010000045.1 GCA_021775715.1 Hyphomicrobiaceae bacterium
GACGTCATGCGGGCTGCCATGGGCGCCGACAAGGCTTTGATCGCAGGTCTTCAGGTCTTCGATATCTTCGAAGGCGGCAAACTGGCAGACGACGGCAAAAAATCGCTCGGCCTGGAAGTCACCTTGCAACCGTCAAAGGAAACGTTGACGGACAAAGACATCGACGCAATCGCCGAGCGCATCATCGCAGCGGTGGCAAAGCAAACCGGCGGCGAAATCCGCGGGTAGTAGCGCTGCAACAACCTCAACAGACCGTGCGTTGTACCTGCCTGTTGAAATTGGGTTCTGCGAACTGCATGACAGACATGCATACATCGCTGCGACAGATGCAGTATAACGCATTGCCGCCGGTGTGAACTAATACCACATCAGTGATACAGCGGTGCTGCATCGCAATGAAACTGTTCGGGTAAATCCGACCCGCATTCCAAGGCGGCCATCACACTTGGAGGGAAAGAAAAACAATGAGCGACCCTGCCGCCGAGACTGTCGAGGCAAAATCAACAATACCTGACACCAAACAAAACTCCGGTGGCCGCCGAATTGTCGATGCGCCAAGTGATCTGCACAAAATCGTCGTTGTTGGCGGTGGTGCTGGAGGACTTGAACTCGTTACCGGCCTTGGCAACAAGCTGGCGCGCCGCAAACGCGCTGACGTCCGCCTCGTTGACCGCACACGCACCCACATCTGGAAACCTCTGCTGCACGAAATCGCAGCTGGCAGCATGGCCGTAGGCCGTCACGAACTCGACTACCTCGCCCAGGCTCACTGGCACAGCTTTCGCTATAATTACGGCGAAATGATCGGCCTAGATCGCACTGCGCGCCTTGTCCACCTGGCCTCAACCGCTGACGAGGAAGGCCGCCAGATTACACCCGACAGGTGGGTGCCATACGACACGCTCGTCCTCGCCATCGGCAGCATCTCAAACGACTTTTCAACGCCGGGCGTGGCCGAACACGCCATTAAGCTCGACACGCCGGTCGAAGCCGAGCGCTTCAATCGCCGTCTGATTAACGCATGTGTTCGCGCCCATGCCGAAGAAAAAGAAATCGAACCCGGCCAGTTGCACGTCACCATCATTGGCGCTGGTGCGACCGGCACAGAGCTTTCCGCCGAATTGCATCGGACGGCGCGCGGTCTCGTTGCCTACGGTCTCGACCGCATTGACCCAGAACGCGACATCAAAATCACCTTGGTCGAAGCCGCGCCTCGGATTCTACCGGCACTGCCAGAGCGCATCGCCGACGCAACTATGAACGAGCTTAATAAGCTCGGTGTCGAGGTCTTGACCGGTCAACGCGTCACAGAAGTCAAAGCAGACGGCGTCGTCATGGAAAACGGTGACTTCGTGCCGTCGGCGCTGGTGGTTTGGGCTGCTGGCGTTCAAGGACCGCCGGTGCTGACCGACCTCGACGGCCTTGAAGTCAGCCGCGCGAATACGCTTGTTGTCCGTGACACGCTGCAGACGACGAAAGACGACAACATCTTCGTTATTGGCGATTGTGCTTATCTGGTGCCAGAGGGGGAGGAGACGCCGATCCCGCCACGTGCCCAGGCCGCCCACCAGCAGTCAAGCCATCTCCTAAAGCAGATTCCACGTGTGTTGCGGGGTGATGCACCGAAACCATTCAAGTATCAGGACTTCGGCTCGCTGGTGTCGCTTGGCCATTACACAACGGTTGGCAACCTGATGGGCTTCATCTCAGGCCGGTCGATGATGATCGAAGGTCTGTTCGCCAAACTGATGTATCGCTCGCTCTACAAGATGCATGAGGTCGCGCTACACGGCTACGTCAAGGTCGCCCTCGACACCATCTCCCGCATGATCACACGCCGTACCGAGCCACACATCAAGTTGCATTAAGGTGGTTGGGTTTTGCCCACGCACTAGACAGCTGCCTTGGGATCGGCGACGGTCGTCGGCATTGGATTGGTCTATTCTTCTCAAACGAGGCTCGGGATAATGAAACTCTACTGGACGCGAGGAACCTGTGTACTGGCGGTTCTGATTGCACTTGAAGACGCTGGCGCATCATACGACTCCTATCACGTGGCCTTCAAAGACCGCGAGCAACGCGGCGCCGCGTTCTTAAAGCTCAACCCGAAAGGGCGCGTACCAGCGCTTGAAACTGATCGTGGCATTCTAACGGAAGTCCCAGCGATCCTCGCCTACATCGCGCAAACCTATCCCGACGCTGATCTCGCGCCACTGGACGATGCGTTTGCCATGGGAGAAATCCACGCATTCAACGCCTATCTGTGCGCAACCGTTCACGTCGCGCATGCCCACCGAGTACGTGGAGAACGTTGGGCCGACGAGACCTCATCGCACGAAGACATGCAGCGCAAGGTGCCTGAAACGATGGCTGCGTGTTTTGACCTGATTGAAAAAGAGATGTTGCGCGGACCGTGGGTGATGGGCGACCGCTATACAATTTGCGACGGGTATCTCTTCACCATCTGCCAATGGCTCGAAGGTGACAGCGTCGATATCGCACGCTTCCCGAAAATCGAAGCCCACGCCAAGCGCATGGCCGCGCGACCAGCCACCCAAAAAGCCGTCACCTTTTGGTCGCCATAACATGTGGTATGCGGCGTGAAGGCGAGACGGGGCACAGAACTGATTTTCCTATGGATGATGATTAGCAACCAAGAAAGGCGCTTGAAATTTGCAATTTGAATATTCCAAAATTACCGTCCAGCTGGAAGATAATGTAGCAATTGCGACTCTAAACCGAGCTGCCAAACGCAATGCTTTGGATGAAGATTTCATCATCCAGATCGAAGCTCTTTTTCGGCAAATTAGCGACAGCGAGATCAAAGCGGTGGTCCTTGCCGCAAATGGCAAAGATTTTTGCGCGGGACTGGATCTGATAGAGCATCACCGCCAGGATCGTTCGGCAGAAGAATTCATGCTTGTTTGTCGCAAATGGCATAAAGCGTTCGAGGCCATGCAATATTCGGGCGTGCCTGTGGTTGCAGCGCTCAAAGGTGCCGTCGTCGGGGGTGGACTGGAGCTGGCGGCGGCTGCCCATATTCGGATCGCTGACAATTCGACATATTTTGCGCTACCCGAAGGACAGAGAGGCATATTTACCGGCGGCGGGGCAACCGTACGCGTGGCCCGGCTGGTAGGCGAAAGCCGAATGATGGACATGATGCTAACCGGTCGCATCTATAAACGTCAGGAAGCAGTTGATGTTGGGCTGTGCCAATATTTTGATGACAGCGAGGACAGCCTTCCAAAGGCATTGGAGATCGCAAAAAAGGCTGCCGAAAATCCGCCACTTTCGAATTTCGCCATAACTTCTGGAATATCCCATATCGCAAACATGCCATCGACTGATGCGTTCTTCGCTGAAGCATTTATTGCGGGCATTACCAACACTCAGGAAGCATCGAAAGCGCGGCTTGCAGCATTTGCCAATAAATCAGCGCCGAAGATCAAATCAAGTTGACATGAACCGCAAGGTGCCAACGTATCACCGGCCTCGTCGCAAATGACCATGTCAACGTTTCTCGTGCAGCCTATGATCAACTGAAGGGCACTCAGCACAACTGCATCAAAACCGGTCCCGCTGAACAAAACCCAACAGATTCGCCAAATTTCCGCGCACGCTTCGAAAGTCGAGTAACATGGGTCGAACATGTTAATCCGCAACGCGGTTCCAGATTGCGGCGGATGTTTAACGAGATCTCATGGCACCCGGTTGCATCCCGGAGCTAAAAAAACAGGCCCCGTAAATCGCGGGGCCTGTTTTTTTAGCTGGCGTTCATGAAGCGATGCTGTAGCGAAACCTTATCGCTACCTACTATCCCTCAAGTTCTTTAATGCGCTTGTCCTGGGCAATCACGTGCAGCGTCAGCTCTTCCACCTTCTGCAGGAGCTTCATCGAAAGCTCCGTCATGGCGACGCCATTGCGTTGCATATCTTTGGCAGGTGCCACATCCGGCAAATGACGGTTGGTGGCGATAAAGCTTTCAACGTCTGACAGCGGTGCCAACTGGTAGTCGTCGGCGAACACGAAATCAGCACCCGTTGCGGCCTTGCCGTTGACGACGATCTCGCCCGTGCCGCCGATAATCTCAACGGTGGTTTTGCCGGTTGCATCGTTGGCGCGGATGTTGCCGTTGTGGGCTTCCAGTTCA
>JAJFHI010000441.1 GCA_021775715.1 Hyphomicrobiaceae bacterium
GCGAGATTCTTGCCGGCAACGCCGACTTCGCAGAGTACAACGAGATCGACCGCTGGTGGGGCGGCACAAGGCTTACAAGCGAGAACCTCTGGCGCTGGAATGCTGAAGCCGAAAAGCTTGTTGCTCATGCCTAAGGAGGCAAGACATTGCGCCAACGCTGCTGTAGCCTCGCCCCATGCATAGTCACGACGACCACGATCACAGCGCGTCCGGTCACGACCACACATATGGCGCCAGCGAAAAGCGTGTTGCGATCGCCGCGCTCCTGACGGGCGCATTTATGCTTGCCGAAGTCTTCGGTGGCATTGTCTCGGGATCACTGGCGCTTATTGCCGATGCTGGCCACATGGTCACCGATTTCGTCAGCCTCGGACTCGCCTGGTACGGTTTTCGCCTTGCGAGGCAACCGGCAGATTGGAAACGTACGTACGGCTATGAGCGCTTCTCCATCCTGGTCGCCTTTGCGAATGGCTTGGCTCTATTTGCGGTCGCTGCTTGGATTGTGTTTGAGGCCTGGCATCGATTGTCTGAGCCTGTTGCAATTCTTGGCGGCGTGATGTTCTGGGTCGCCGTTGGTGGTCTCATCATCAACGTCGTGGCGTTCTGGATCCTGCATAACGACAACACCGACAATCTCAATATGCGGGCCGCAACATTGCATGTCGCAGGAGATTTATTGGGGTCCGTTGCTGCCATCGCTGCCGCGATCGTCATCATGGCAACGAGTTGGACACCAATTGACCCGATACTCTCGGTGCTTGTCGCGCTGATTATTCTCCGGTCGGCCTGGCATGTCGTTCGCGAAAGTGGACACATCCTGCTTGAAGGCGCGCCACCCGATATCGACACACGCGCCATACCAGTTGAACTGATGACGGCCTTTGAGTCCGTCAAGGATGTACATCATGTGCACGCCTGGTCAATCTCACAGGAGAACCGAATGCTTACACTGCATGCGCGTGTCTCAGACAAAGCGCGCCCAGAGCAGACAGTGGCTGAGATCAAAAGACATCTGAAAGAGAATTACGGCATCGCGCACGTGACGGTCGAAGTGGAGTTTGAAAACTGCGCTGACAACCCGGCAGTCGTTACTGGCTCCAAGTGACCAGAACACACATAACAACGGCGACGCTGAGGGCGCCGCCGTTATGAAACTCAAATTTGTTTCCGGCTAAGCCGCGACTAACCGTCAGCAGGAGGCATCTCGTCGAAGTGTGGAATGTCAGCCTGTTGCTTGTCCCAGGATGCTGCACGCTTGTTGTAAACAACCATCATTGGGCTATAGCGGTCGGGATCGTCAAAGCTCGAGACGCGGACAGCCGTCATTCCTGGCATCCCTGTCGTTTGGCTAAGGACCGACGAACCGCATTCAGGACAGAACGAACGTGTCAGCGTGTTGCCGCTGTCTGATTTATGGTCATACGTTTTCATCTCACCCGAGAAGGTGATGGTATCCGCCGGAAAAAATGCATGCGCGGCGTGACCGGTCCCACTTGTCTTTCGGCAATCGTCGCAGTGACAGATACCGCCACCAGCTTTGTCTTCCGTGCTCTCGTATCGAACCTTACCGCAAACGCATCCACCCGAAATTGGCATGACAACTTCCTCATAGTTAAAACCTGTGGATGTTTTAACCGGCCGGTCCGAACATTCAAGTCCTACTTCAGCTGTTGACGGAAAACATTTCGTGATACGTCGCTTAGTGCCCGACACCCAGGATACCGGTCTTGATAGAGTAGTTTACGGCGACACCGTAATCTGGATCGTCGTCGGAATCGACGATCAACTGGCCCGCACGTGACAACAGCTGGTGACAATCGTGCGATAGGTGCTTCAGTTGCAGTTCCTTGCCGTGCGCCTCATACTTTGACGCAAGCGCTTCAATCGCTTGTAGGGCGGACTGATCGACAACGCGGCTGTTGAGGAAATCAACAACAACGACACCTGGATCTTCTTCAGGTTTAAAGATTTCACCAAACCCCTCTGCCGAGCCGAAGAACAACGGGCCTTCAATCTGGTAAACTTTCGCGCCCTCAGGCGTTGTGTGAGATATTGCGCGGATGCGAGTCGCATTGTTCCAGG
Organism: Hyphomicrobiaceae bacterium; assembly: GCA_021775715.1. Taxonomy (GTDB): domain Bacteria; phylum Pseudomonadota; class Alphaproteobacteria; order Rhizobiales; family Hyphomicrobiaceae; genus JAJFHI01. The sequence continues at coordinate 2,083 of JAJFHI010000441.1, forward strand.
CATAAGCCAGCGCTGAGACAATCACGCCAACAACGACGGCAATCGCAAGATCGGTCATCACGGTCACGACCGTCACAAGCAAAATTACAAGTGCATCGGTCAAAGGAATGCGGCGCAGAATAGTCAGGCTCTGCCAGGCAAACGTGCCGATGACGACCATAAACATGACACCGACGAGGGCTGCCAATGGGATCTGTTCAATCACACCGGAGGCAACAAGAATAAAAGCCAACAGGAACAACGCCGCCGAAATACCAGAAAGCCTGGTGCGTCCGCCAGATTTCACGTTGATCATCGACTGGCCGATCATCGCGCAACCGCCCATACCACCAAAGAACCCCGTGACGGTATTAGCAACACCCTGAGCGATACATTCCTGCGAGGCACCGCCGCGCTTGTTGGTCAACTCACCGACCAGGTTGAGCGTCAGAAGGCTTTCAATCAAGCCAATTGCTGCAAGGATTAAGGCATACGGAAATACGATCTTGAGCGTCTCAAAGGTCAACGGCACAGTAGGGATGTGAAATTCTGGCATGCCACCTTTGATCGACGCCAGATCACCAACACGGGGCACTTCGATTCCGAAAATGATCACCAGTGCTGCAACAAGACCTATGCCGGCAAGAGGTGCCGGAATGGCATTTGTAACTTTCGGAATGCCCCAGATAATCACCATCGTCAGCGCGACTAACGCAAGCATCGTCACAAGAGGCCAGCCCGTCATCCAAACTTTGGCATCGCCAGGGTTCGCGCCCGGTATCTGAAACTGCGTCAGCTGCGCGAGGAAGATGACGATCGCCAGTCCATTGACGAAGCCAAGCATGACCGGATGCGGCACAAGCCGGATGAACTTGCCGAGGTGGAACGCGCCAGCCAGAACCTGCAGGATGCCCATTAGCACCACAGTTGCGAACAAGTACTCGACGCCGTGATTGGCAACAAGCGCCACCATGACGACGGCTAGCGCTCCGGTTGCGCCCGAGATCATCCCAGGGCGTCCGCCAAATACTGCGGTGATAAGGCCAACAATAAAAGCCGCGTAAAGACCGACCAAAGGATGTACGCCGGCGACGAACGCGAAGGCTACAGCTTCCGGCACAAGGGCAAGCGCAACTGTCAATCCCGACAACACTTCCGTTTTGACACCGGCAGGTGACAGCGTTGTCAGTTCCGATTTTCTCCAATCAGGAATCGACAAGCGATTGGCGAAGGCGGCGAGGGTGGCCTTGTTCACGTTGAATTAGTCCATATTTGTGGAAATTGGTTTTCGAACTCTGTTCATAAAGCGCTATTGCTGCGGTGCAACAAGCCTATTGCCGCAGGCATCGTATTCAACGAAGAAAATAATTTTTTATCTTTTATTTCAGCTACTTAGAATGCATCACTCAAACGCATAGCTGCTGTACACAACCCGCAAGTACAGATGCAAAAGGCCCCAGACCACGTTTTGATACCGTGGTCTGGGGCCAACTGCTCAAATTGGGCAGCAAGGGTGTCCTTCCCCCTTAAAACTGAGCCGGGACGAAGCTACGACTAACGTGGGCCTCGCATGAAGCAACCGATGCAGAGATTATTGTCTAGGTTGCTGCTTGTTGCTGCGGATGGCATGCAGAAAACAACTGAGGGAGTGCACGATGAACGATAAGGTTGTTAGCGGCATTCATTGGAGTTTCTGGGTACTCGGTGCTGTTGCGCTGATCTGGAATGTTCTGGGCGCTATTAACTTCATCGTTCAGATGAATCCCGATGTACTTGCTTCTTATCGAGAGTCGGAACGCGCGATCATCGAAGGTCGATCCGTGTGGGCAACCGTGGGTTTCGCAATAGCCGTTTTCGGCGGCGCGCTTGGTTCCTTGTTACTATTGCTCAGAAAGTCGGCGGCGTTCTATTTGTTTGTCGCATCGCTACTTGGCGTGGTTTTGACAATGATCCACGCGCTCGGCGTCGGTATCGAATTCGGGTCCGGCGAGTTTGTCGGCATCATTTTGATGCCGCTCGTCGTGGCGACATTTCTGGTCTGGTATTCGAAGTACACAGAGAGCAAGGGCTGGATCAGCTAGGCATTGCCCAAGTTTCCTCATGGCGTGACGGCGAATTTGTGCAGATGACCGTCTCAGGTCTGCGATTGAGGGAAGGGCTTCAGATTGGTTGCAAGCCCCCTGCGAACTTCGAGTTTATCATTTTCGTCCAGCGATAATTCTAACGGCGGGTGACCGTGGTTCGGTTCCCATCCGCAGCTCATTGCTCCGGTCATGATATTCGATACAAGCGCAGGTGTGATTGGTCGAAACGCCGAAGCATCCGAATTTTCCTGCAATTCGATTGCACGGATAATGACTTCCAACTTTTGGCCATCAATGTTCGATCGTTGCACGGCCAAAATTATGTAAACACCATCCTCCGCGACGCTCCATCTATACGGATGTCCGTTGAAGACAATTGGCCGGGATTTCTTTTTTGACAGCACGTCCATTGCCTCAATTAAAAACCAAGACCAGCTTGCGACGTGTCTTGATGTCCAGTGTCTACTTTTGGCTGATAGTCTTGCAAAAGTCATTGGATATTCGTCTTCTGGCGGGGTGTCAGCTGAAAGCATCGTTTCGACAACACAGCTCGTGCGGGTTTAGCTGACTAGATGTGGGCCACTCTGATAGAGTTTCCATTCTCTAAAAAACGGCGCTCGTGATCGCTCATTTCACTAACAATGAATTTAGCAGGTGATTACAATATTCAAAGACAACGCCAGTTCTATATTCTGCGTTGTTGCAAATCAGGCTAGACTTGGTGTTGAACGGCATCATAATTTCACGATCGCGAAACTTGAGGGTTAAACAGATGAGCCGCCTGATTGCATCGGCCCTGTGGGCGTTAGTGGCATTGACCGGCTTCGTCGGGGTTGGCGTTGCGAGTGACTTCACTCCGCCCGAACATCATGCAGACATCGAACACATTGCGCGAAACATTTCCTATCTCGGTGGAAATACCCAAGGCGGTGTCGGTATGCGTGCCGACCCGGAACTGCGGGACGCAGCTGCAAAACGCGGGCTCGTAATCCGCGAGGTGATCGACGACACGACTGGCGGACTGCAGGCAATGGTGCTGCAGCGAAAGTCGGATGGACATACCGTTATTGCGTTCCGAGGGACATGGCCGACCTCGGCTGATGGCATTAATGATGTCGTCGCAGATTTTGATCTTTCGGGAGATACTGGCTCGTCACAATACAACGCCCACAAAGCAAAGCTTGCCAAATGGGCGAACAAATATCGCGGTGCCACCGTAACAGGTCACAGTCTCGGCGCCGCTTTGGCTCAGCGCTTTGTCAGCGACCATCCCAGCGCGGTAACGGAAGCAGTGTTGTTCAATGCGCCGGCCATCGGCAAA
>JAJFHI010000442.1 GCA_021775715.1 Hyphomicrobiaceae bacterium
TCATGACGTGGCGATTGATTTACTGCGCGAACGTATCACGACTGTGACAGCACCCGAACGTGTTGCACTTGGCGATGCAGCTGGGCGCATTCTGGCAGAACCGGCAATCGCGGCCGTTCCAGTTCCACTCCACACCAACGCCGCTGTCGATGGATATGCCTTTCATAAAGCAAAAGACGCCAAGCCGGACCAAGCGCTTCGCGTTGTCGGCCGGGCAGCAGCTGGCCACCCGTTTGCCGGTGTCATTGGAGCAGGAGAATCCGCCCGCATCTTCACTGGCGCAGTGCTGCCGGACGGCACAGACACGGTCGTAATGCAGGAGGATGTCTCAACATCTCAGGAGGCCACCGCCGAAATCGTGCACATTCCGGCCGGATTGAAAGTCGGCGCGAACGTTCGCCGTAGCGGCGAGGATGTTGGCGAAGGTGATGAACTGTTTGGCTCTGGTAGCCGACTGAGACCACAGGATCTTGCCGCACTCGCTTCAATAGGTCTTGGCGAGGTTTCCTGCTTCAAACCGTTACGCGTTGCGATTGTCTCGACCGGAGATGAAGTCATTCCAGCCGGCTCGCGCGCGCTGGCTCTCGGCGAGGTCTATGACACCAATGCGCCGATGTTGAACGCACTGGCTGAAGAAACAGGTGCGACCGTTGTCGATCTCGGAATCTGGCCGGACGACGCCAACGTTGTCCAAGCCAACTTGAAAAGAGCCGCAGAAAAATACGATGTCATTCTCACATCCGGTGGCGCCAGCCGTGGTGAGGAAGACCACATGGTGACAGCTCTTGATGCCATTGGCACCCGCCATATGTGGCAGCTAGCAGTGAAACCTGGCAGACCGATGTCGTTTGGCCAGATCGGCGACACGATCATGGTTGGCTTGCCAGGAAACCCGGTCGCCGTCTTTGTCTGCTTTCTGATGTACGTCGCACCAATGCTCGGCCGCCTCGGTGGTGCTGCGTGGTCCGAACCGCGCCGATTCATGTTGCCCGCCGCTTTCGAGATGGAAAAACGCAAGACCGGACGGCGTGAATTTCTGCGCGGGTTCCTTACGGACACCGATGAGCAGATGGCCGTCGCAAAATATCCGCGCGACGGTTCCGGTCTGATATCCGGCTTACGCGCTGCCGACGGGCTGATCGATATCGCGGAGGATACACCCAGCGTCACGCCAGGAGATCGTATCGCGTTCATCCCATTCAGCGAGTTCGGGATACTGCGCTAGAGTGTTTCAGACTGAGGTATAATCAAATTAAAATTGTGACCACGCTGTATGGTTTGCTTCGTGCTTGTCTATCAGCTTTCGTTGTAAGCAGCCGAGCTCAGGTAGCGAAGCGGTAGCGCAAAATAGCTCCGCTCAAGTAGCAAAGCGGTAGCGCATCATACTGTCGCTTCCAACCCAACCTGACGGACACTAGGCCATACGCAATTAAAAAATTGCCCCGTTTGCGACGAAATTGCTTCGCAACTTTGCCATCCTTTGGCTCCGGGAACCGCCACGTTCGCGACCCTCGCCCGCCACAAACCCAGCGTACCAACCAAGCTCAACCAGTATTACTGCGGGCGGCTGATCAAGAGATGCTGTCTTCAAACCGTCGGCGACAGCGTAACACCCATGATCCTATTACACGCCATACTGCGCATGACTGAGTTGGGACTTAGCATTCCGCTGCGCATCGCCCGTTTCCTCATGGATTGGGTGCTCTTTAACCCGCGACTTGGCCCGCTACGCCATATCGCAAAGCTCGCATGCATCTACCTGGTGTTTGCCGTTGCTTTAGTTTACGTCGTCGCTCCCATCCGGGGCATCACCGGGCAGACATATCTCGCTGATCGCCTCCACTACGATGCCGAACGCTGGCTTGCCACCGCCATTTACGACGTTAAAGGCGACTTCGCGGGTACGTTTGATCCGCGCCTCGACAGCCTTCGCGATGTTAACTTCACATCAACCCCCATCAAGATCGACGGCCACATTGCGAACCCAGACCACAAATCAATCCCCGTTCGCGAAGTTCCCGACTATTACTGGCGCTGCCTCGTTTATCATGAGGACCGCAACATCGGCACGATTCTGAACCCGTATGGTATCGACCTGCTCGGTGTTCTCAAGATCCCATATTCAACCATCAAGCGGTCGATCCGGCGCAAACGACTGAGTCTTGGCGTGGGTGGATCAACGCTGCCGATGCAATTTGCGCGCGTAATCTACAAAACGCCGCCGCGCAGCGATGAAACTGTCGGTGAGAAACTGAAGCGCAAGTTCAGCGAGTGGTGGCTGGCGCCTGTCATCTATCGAGAATTGACCCGCGATGGTGACGACAAAGCCTTGCGCCATTGGGCCGCAAACCACATCTGGCTTGCCCAGCGCACCGGTGGTCAGCCGTTGCACGGCGTCGAAGTCACCAGCCGCATCGTGTTTGGCAAAGAAGCCAAAGATCTGACAATCGCCGAACAATTCGTTCTGGCGTCGGCCGTCAATAAGCCGATTATCCTGCTCGAAGGCAGCGAACGCCTGAATGCCGTGCGTCTTGACCGCTGGCGCTACATCACCGAGGTGCGCGCAAATGCTTGCGCCAACCGTCTGATCAACAATCCAGAAATTCAGCGCGAAGTCGTGTTCGAGCTCGTCAATCTTGCGGGCGGACCACCTGATCCGCACGTGCAGCCGCGCCTGCAGGAAGCCCTTGAAAAGCATGCCCCAAACCTTGCCAACCGCGCCAAGGCAAATCCGATCATCCGCGCCAACGCATTGATGCCGGCTGCGCGTTTCGGCATTCGCGAAGAAATGAAACAGACCTACGGCTTTGGCTGGCGCGACTATGTACGCGGCGTCACAACGACATTCGATGCAGCCGACAATCTGGCCTTCACGGGCAAGATCAACAGCAAGCTTGTCGACATCGACACAAAGTATCGCTCAAAACTAAACGCTGGCATTCGGCTTGACCCAACAGTCGCTGCTAGCGACTTGGATACGACATTGCGCCAACCGAGCGTTGTCGTGGTCGCGGCCAACAGCGAAGGCGAGATCGTGCGGTATTACGAGTCCGGCGAAACCGCTCCGTATTTCGGTGGACCGATCGCGCGCAGCTCGACGACCGGCAAATACAATCCTAAACGTGATCCGCGCATGATCGCGTCGACAGGCAAGATCATCGCTGCCATTGGCATCGCCAACGAAGTCAAAGATACGCCAAAAACTCTCTATCTCGACACCCAGGCGCCTGCCAAGGG
>JAJFHI010000443.1 GCA_021775715.1 Hyphomicrobiaceae bacterium
GTCGCGATTTCTGGCCGCCATGAGCCATGAAATACGCACGCCAATGAACGGCATCCTCGGAATGTCGAGCCTGATCCGTGATACGAAATTGTCGGATGAGCAGAGGACCTATTCGCGGGCGATCGACCAGTCGGCACGCACGTTGTTGACGTTGATTGATGAGATTCTTGATTTCTCAAAGATTGAAGCCGGTAAACTTGTGCTCCAGAGTCTCCCGTTTGTCCTGGAAAAAACCGTGCAAAGTGCAGTCGAGCTGATGGCGGTTCGCGCGCATGAAAAAGATCTTGAGATCAGCTGGACTGTTTCACCGCGACTTCCGCGTCTTGTCGTCGGTGATGAGGTGCGTCTGCGCCAGATTCTTTTGAACCTGATCTCGAATGCCGTGAAGTTTACTGACAGCGGTGGCGTCACGGTAACGGTTGACAGATGCGGTGATGTTTGTGGTTCGAGTGGCTCAATGGCACTCGAAATTTTGGTCAAAGATACCGGAATTGGATTGTCGCAGGAAGATAAGCAGCGGCTATTTGCAGAGTTTGAACAGGCCGATTCAGCAGTACGCCGGCGCAATGGTGGGACTGGACTTGGTTTGGCAATCAGCCGGCGGTTGGCGATGGCGATGGGCGGCGACATCTCCGTGGAAAGCTCACCAGGGCAAGGTGCGACGTTCCGAGTGAAACTGAATGTTCGTCAAGTCGTCGAGACGTTAGACGAGACGACTGACATTGATGCAACGAATGAACGCGAACCGCATCGCGTACTGCTTGCGTACGACCGTCCGATGGAGCGGCAAACAACGGCCCATGTGCTCGAAAGCCACAACATCGAGGTTGTTGAATCCAACTTACGCGAAGCCTTGCGACTGTTGAACGACGCGGATAACGACTTGAACGGGACGAGGGATGAATCCGGCGTGTTTACATGCGTGCTCGTTGATGCGTCCGGTAGTCCGGAGATGGCTGGTGCTGTTCTTCAGGCTGCACGTCAACGTCATCCGACAGCGAGCGTTCAAGGTGTCGTGCTGGCGAACGTTCTAGCGCGGTCCGAGTTGGCACCTTACAAGGCAGAAGGTTTTGCCGGGTTCCTGGTTCGCCCCGTTCGCCCGGTTGACCTTATTCGCCAGATCAGCACGCAACGCGTTGTCGCGGTCCGTGACAGGTCAGATGAGACAACACCGCCAGAAGATCAAGGACCTCTTGGTGAGCTTGCCCCTGACAACGAAATCGCGGACGGCCTGAATGCGGGGAATGGCCATCGCAATGCTCGGCGGACCAAGGTACTCCTCGTTGAGGACAATGACATCAATGCCCTATTGGCAACGCGTATGATTGAGAAGGCGGGCTGCAGCGTGCATGCGCTGCGGTCAGGACTTGATGCTGTGGCTGCGATGCAGCGGGTGCGAGACGGCGACGAGGCAGCCTACGACCTCGTGCTCATGGACATTCATATGCCGGGGATTGATGGCGTTGAAGCGGCGCGCCAGATCAAAGCGCTGTATTTGCGCACGCCATCCGATTCAAAATTGGACGCGGCGGGGCGGCGGGCTTCCCAAGTTTGTCCACCGATTGTCGCCTTAACCGCCAATGCCTTCAGCGAAGACAGGCAGCGGTATCTCGACGCGGGCATGGACGGGTATTTGGCCAAGCCATTTGATGCATCTGACCTTGAAGCGCTGATCGCGCGTTGGTCGAAAGGCATTTCGAAGGCTTCTTAAGACATTATGCCCGCGCCATGTACTGGCAGGCTTCAGGTATCCAAAGTACCGCTTTGTCTGATTTCGGACTGGCCAGAATTCCCAACGACACGATATGAACGTCCCAACGTCGCGGAGCTGTCATGGAATCATGCTAGCTCGGTTTGACGTGCCGGTCGGGATACAACACAACTGTCAGGCTCGGGGAAGATCGCCGTAGGTGTCGTCGGGTTGGCACCTAGACCGCGGTCGCGCGCAGGTTCACTGGGAGGGGACACCTCAATGAAGGATAGCACTCGGCGTATGGTCGGCCGGTTTAAGAGCGCTGCCGCCAGACGCGGGATGCCAAGCGGGCTTCTTGCCCGCAATGCGCTGTTCGAACCGCGCCTTCATGGAGGTGTTCCTGGTTTGACCATGTTGGTGCGTCCGCCGGCCCCAAAGATCTACGGCCGTATTGGTGATCTTGAAGTTCGTCTTGCCCAGGGCCGCGCTGACATCAAGCGCGCACAGCGGTTGCGTTACGAAGTTTTCTACGAAGAGATGTCGGCGATCCCCAATTCGCGTGCCCGTGTTCGCCGCCGTGACGAAGACTCCTACGACGCCATCTGCGATCACCTGCTTGTGGTTGACCATGCCGAACCTGAAGGAGTGTGGCGTAATACGCGCCGGCCGAAAGTTGTCGGCACGTATCGGATCTTGCGTCAGGAGGTTGCACAACGACACCTCGGGTTCTACACGCAGGGCGAATACGATATCGCTCCGCTCGTTGCACAGAAATCACCGCGTTACCGGTTTATGGAATTGGGCCGCTCATGCGTTGAAAAACCGTACCGTAACAAGCGCTCAGTCGAGCTTCTTTGGCATGGGCTTTGGACCTACGTGCGCGAGCACAAAGTGGACGTGATGATCGGTTGTGCGAGTTTTGAAGGCACAGATCCGGACGCCCACGCCATGGCGCTGAGCTTCCTGCATCACAATGCAATGGCGCCACCTGAATGGCGCTGCCGGGCGCATGATGATCTCTACGTCCCAATGGACCGAATGATGCCTGACGACATCAATATGAAAACCGCCCTTAAAGGGCTACCGCCTCTCATCAAAGGCTACCTGCGTTTGGGGGCGTTTGTCGGAGACGGGGCGGTCATCGACAGACAGTTCAACACGACGGATGTGCTGATCGTTCTGCCGGTCGAAAACATTGACCCACGCTACTTTGGCCACTTCGGAGCTCCGGACGAAATCAAAAGCCGAATTGCCAAAGCACGCTAAGCCATTGTTTCTTGCGGCGTACTCGAAAATGATGCTGCGCACCGAAACCAGCCAGGTGCCATCGACGTATATCTATCCAACAAGGCGCTGATACACTGCGCCTGCTGGCGTTGGAGGTATGGCCGTCATATTGCAATCAGTGAAACTGCTCGGGTTGGTCACCACAGTCGTGTTTTCCATGGTCGCTCCCGTTGCAGCAGACAGTGGGCCGGCAAAATCAGAATATGCAGACAAACTTGACGAGGCCCGCATCGCCGTTATCGATTGACGTCATACGCGGCCAGCGCTGCCATGTTGACGATGTCGGAATCTTTCGCACCAAGCGTGCAGATCTGAATGGATTTCGACATACCGACGAGGATTGGACCAATAATGGTCGCACCTCCCAATTCGCCTAACATTTTGGTTGAAATAGACGCTGCGTGAAACGCTGGCATGATGAGGACGTTGGCTGTGCCGGTAAGACGGCAGAACGGGAACTGCGCCATCAAGTCTGAGTTCAATGCAACGTCGGCTGACATGTCGCCATCGAATTCAAAGTCAACACCGCGCTCTTCGAGTATTTTCACGGCATCGCGAACTTCGTCGGAGCGCTCGCCGCGAGGTTGGCCGAACGTCGAGTTGGCGAGGAAGGCAACGCGCGGCACGAGACCGAAGTTGTGGGCCGCACGGGCGGCTTCCTCGGCAATGTTTGCCAATTCTTCCGCTGTTGGCATGTTGTGTACGCTGGTATCGGCAATCATCACCGCACGACCGCGACTAAGCGCCAGTGAGACACCGATCGCGTTGCGCCCTGGCGCTGCATCCATCACCCGGTGGATGTCTTCGAATACGCTTGACCAGTTGCGAGTGACGCCCGAGACCATCGCGTCCGCGTAGCCGTGTTCGACCATCAGTGCTGCAAACACATTGCGTTCGTTCATGACAAGGCGTTGGCAATCGCGCCGCAAATACCCCCGGCGTTGCAGACGCTCGTAGAGGAAATCAGTGAACTGCTCCGTGTAGGGGGACTCACGCGTGTCGAGAAAATCGAAATCGCTTTGTGTCTTGAGGCCGAGGCGTTTGATCTCTTCTTTGATCTTCGTCGTTGTGCCAACAAGCAGCGGGTGTCCGAAGCCCTGGTCAAAGAACGTGTTGGCCGCACTGAGTACCGCCGGGTCTTCGCCTTCAGCAAAGACGATGCGTTTCGGGTTTTCGCGCACTTTCTGGAACGTCGTCTGAAGCCAACCG
>JAJFHI010000444.1 GCA_021775715.1 Hyphomicrobiaceae bacterium
CATGCGGCAGGCATAGCCGCCGTAATGCATGACGACGACTGCGCGCGTGTTGGACGTGATAGCTGCTTCAATTCTCGCTGGATCAATTGTCGGCTCGGTCAACGACAAGATGTCGGCGAACACAGGTTTGGCGCCGACCGCTTTCGTCATGTTGGCTGCAGCTACAAAGTTGATCGCCGGTTGGATCACTTCGTCGACAGCTGCCGCGCCAATTTCAAGCGCTAACATGGCGAGATGCAGGGCCGCAGTCCCGTTGGCAACGGCAACGGCGTGTTTGGCACCATGCAATTCCGCAAAGGCATTCTCGAAGGCGCGCGTGCGTGGTCCCATCGACAGCCAGGCGGACGAAATGCAGTCGACCGCTGCATCGATCTCCGCTTGATCGAGATTTGGCTCACAAAGTGCGTATTTCCACTGCATTAGGCGATCTTTGTTTTTGCGGTATGGTTTCTTGCAAGATTGAAACGTTCCGGTTCGTCTTCGATGATTTCCTGAGCACGCGCGTAATCTTCGGGACGACCGATGTCGAGCCAGAACGCATCACGCTTGTGCACCTGAACGTGCTCGCGGTTCTTCAGGAGCATCAGCACGAGGTCAGGAAAATCGAGATAACTGCCTGGCTCGATAAGCTTTAGAACGCGCGGTTCGTATACATATACGCCCATCGAAACACTGTAGTCGTACTCGGGCTTTTCGACGTAGTTCGTGAGCCGATCATCGTCGTCCATTTCCAAAACACCAAGCTCGATTTTGCGCCGCTCGCGATGGCCCGCGATCGTTAGCGCTGCGCCTGAAGCCTTGTGGACACGAATAAGCTCAGCGTAGTCGAGGTCCGTCAGAACGTCGCCGTTCATTACCATAAATGTGTCGTCAAGGCCCTTGATATTGGCAAGAGAGCCGGCCGTTCCAGTCGGCTTTTTCTCGTCGACAAAGTCGATGTCCATCATCTCAGCCAGGTCGTGCTGCTGTGTGACGAAAGCCCGGATGAGGTCGGCGAGGTGACCAACCGCCAGTGTTGCACGCGTGAGACCCTGATTGGCGAGTTGGCGCAATACGACCTCGAGGATAGGCATGTCACCGATTGGTACCAGCGGCTTGGGGAAACTTGCCGTGAACGGTCTCAATCTTGTGCCTTTGCCACCAGCAAGAATGACGACGCGTGGGGGTGTCAAAATGAACCTCCTTAAAACAACAATTTGGCTATATTTTTTGAACCATGCAGAATTTTTGCCATACGAGCATTCTCTTCGCTCCGACGACAATCAACTTTCGCTTACCCCAAACGTAGTATGAATATTGTATTTTTTCAGTGCATTTTTTTAACCAAGAAGATTGTAGTTGCCATAGAAATCACGGCGACTGTCGACGTCCTGCAATAGCCGATTTTCCAGCGCCCATAGAATTTCATCAATTCCGTCAGCGACGCTCATGGCAGGCTCAAAGCAAAGTCTGGTGCGGACTTTCTCAAAGCTCACTTTGTAGTTGCGTGGATCGTCGCTGTTTTCCTTGTACGCAACCTTGCGGCCCGGCAGACGCTCGCAGACGAGATCGACGATATTCTGTTTGGTATGGTTGTTCTTGTCGCCGCCTGCGTTGAACACCTCAAAGCTGACATCACCGACGCCAAACCCCAACACACGGTGGATCAGCCGGGCGAAGTCGTGGACGTGACAATAGGGACGCCAGGTGTGTCCGTCATATACAAGGAGTTCCTTGTCTTGCTGCAACTCGCGGGTAAATTCGTTGACGGTCAGGTCAAAGCGCATGCGTGGTGCAAAGCCGAACGCGGTTGCAAAACGCAGCACAGTGGGGTGGTAGTCGACCTTGCCCTTTTGGCCGAGGATCTTTCTTTCCGCCGCGACTTTCGATTTTGCATAAAGCGAAAGTGGGTTCAGTTCGAAGTCCTCATCGGCCATCGCGTCTTCAGCAATCATGCCGTAGTTCGAGCAGGTAGATACAAAAATCACCTTGTTGAGGTTGTGGTCCGCGAGCTGGTCTATGCAAGTTGAAATGGCGACGTCATTGACGTCATGAGCTGCGTCCGGAAATTTCTTCGTGATTGGATCACCAACAAGGCCTGCGAGAATGACAACATCGGTGACGTCGTCGAGCGCTTTATTCAGTATTGCCGCATCGCCCATGTCGCCTAGGACAAATTCGTAGTCGGGATGGGACAGAAAGCCCGCCACCGTGCTGGCGTTGTTATAGACGAGACGATCAAGACAGCGCACGGCATAACCCTGGCGCAACAGATACTCGGTAACCGGCGCGCCGATATAGCCGGCACCGCCAACGATAAGCACGCGCCGCGTATGGGCTGCACCAAACTTGTTTGCTACGCGTTGAGCCTCGGCTGCAAAGTTGGCGTGAAGGCTTTCAGGAATGTCTGCGGTCATGGCGTTTGAGGGTACTAATGTTTTGGCGGCAGGAATATCGTTCATGCTGTCTCTGTATGCTCATTATTTCGCGACGCGATGTGCTCGGCAGTAGGTTGCCCTTCTGCAGACTTCGGCATGGTGACAAGGTTGCCGAGGCTTTGCTCAAAGTTTCCAAGCGAATGGCGTACCAGAAACGTATCACGGGCGCGCTGTTTGTCGGCTTGTAGCAGGATGCGATTGTTATTGTACTTAATGACATGGCCGCAGAAGTCGTCGATGCAAGCTTTTGCTCCAGATGTCTTGGTTACCACGTGGTCCGCAAACTCAGGCGTTAACATTTCGCGGATAGCGCCGGTGTCAAATGCGACAGGTACGACGGCATTGGCCATGGCTTCCAATAGAACCAGCGGGGCGAGATCGTGATTTGTTGGATAGATGAAGATGTCGAGTCCATCAAAGAAATCAGTGATTATCGACTCATCTGAAAGAAAACCCAGTATTTTCAGATCATCTGCCACGCCCTGTTCACGCGCGTACTTCGCAATATCGTCGTCGTTGAGGGCTGGTGTCGCGCGGCCGGCGATGCGCGCCTTAAATGGAATGCCTGAGGTTTTTAATGATGCAAGAACATCGACAAAGCGGAGAACACCCTTGCGAGGATCAAGGCTGCCAAAAAAACCGAGAGTGAGTGTTTTGCCAACGCCGGTGTCGGGGACGCCAGGGTCTTGCACATAGTTTGGCAAATGGTGGATGCGGGAGAACACGTCGGTTTTTTCAACAACGTTGATCATGTCGGAGGATTGTGAAATCAACTCCGTGCCACGTAGCGCCCAACGGGTAAACATGTGAAGGGCGGATCTCCCTGCGATAATTTCTTCCAAACCTCGCGTGTGAATGTGAATGATGACGCGTTTTGCAAGCAGGCGTCCGGTTGCGATCACAAGAGCGTCACGCAACACGGCTTCGCCATGGGGAGCAATCGTTGTGTAGACGATGTCGTCGCGGCGTCCAGTGACGAACCTTACCGCCAGTGTGCCAAGCAGTTTTGCAAAAGCAATGTACTTGTCCGTTGATCTGACGCCGACGTTTTCGAGTGATGTGGCGCTTCCACCCCAGATTTGTTCCACAGTCGTGCCTGGCATGCAGGTTAACAAATCGAACACCTGCTTCGACATGCGTGTCACGCCGTGAACCGGTTCGGGCAGTTGTGCCAAAAACAGAATGCTTTGATTTTTGTTAATGGTTTTTAATTGCACCAAGTGACTGTCCCGCTGAAATTCGAGCGTTGAAAACGCGCCCGAGTGCCTGAATGAGCAAAAAGCAGTTCTGCTGTAGGACTGCAATCGTCTCGTGACAGTGGTGTAAACAAAAGATTTAAATCAAATTCTCTAGGTTGTGTTAACCAATACCCACGGCAATCAATTACATGTTTTATAGGACAGGTTTTTTTCCGAAGTCGATGCACCGCGACCATTGTAAAAAGAAATCATGTCATAGGGCGCCGTGTGACCACAAATGATATTTTGACTTACGCGCGAAAATTGATTGCCTTTGGCGCTGATGCCGATTGCTGAGCACCATGGCCCGCGGATGTCATTATTTGTGACCGCGGTATTGGTACCGGCAGCTTCGATGCCCATACCCGCACACGGGCCCGCTGGCGTCCCGGTCCGGGTGACTTTGTTCGCGCTGACGACCGTGTCGAAGCCGCCGGTAATTACGATGGACAGCCCGATGTCTTCATCCCCTGTGGCGTGCATGGTAACCGTGTTGGCTTCGAAGCGTGCCCCACGTACGCCGTGGCCCTGTGCCTCAATGCCCATTCGGATTGCGTTTTCTATCAGGTTCCCGGTAACCACTAATCCGCTTCCGGAGCCGGTGCGGCCTTCAAAAATCAAACTGACGGCTTGGTAGACATCTCTAAATCGGTTGTCGGCAATCAAAGCGTTCTCGAGATGATAGGCCAGCAATGCTGCCGCATTTTTGGCGCCAGGACGGCCATTTTTCAGGCCGATGCGGAGAAACGTATTCGACTTGATTTTGGCGAAAGACAATGGCCCGGCGACGAAAATAGCAGCTTCGTCACCGAAGGCCGCCGCGGGATCGAATATATCCTGAAACGTGTTGTCTTCGATGCGTGTTGAAACGTTCTGGCCGCTGAGATGGATACCGCCGCCTTGAAACGTCAATCCGGAGATTGTGACCGACGTGGTGCCCTCAAGCTGCAATACGGGCCTGGCTCGCAGCGCTGTGGGCTTGAGGATGGCAGATTTTGAGCCACGATATGTTTGTTGGCTTTTGAGCCGTAACGGTGATGTAAGGTGGTAGAAACCCGGTGGGAAATAGATTGTGTCGCCCGCATTGCTGTCATCGATACCAGTTTGGATCGCGTCTGAGTGTTCCGTTGGAAATCCGGCTGCCGCGATGAAGTCTTGGGCGCTTAGTGTTGCCGCAACCGACGGGCTGACCGGCTCTGTCGCCACCACGATAACGGCTGCAATTGACAACGCTCGCAGGAATTTCCGGCGCATTGTATTTCGAATGGATCGGCGTTCTGGAAGCATGAAGTCTGGAACCACGTGAAGTTGGCGCGTCGTAAGTAAGGTTTATAGGACAACTGCAGTCCGTTGTGTGCCGCCAGTGTTAGTTTTCGTTATCACTGATCGAGTGCTGAAATTGACAGACGGTCTCGTGTTGCCATAGTTCGTGGCCGCTGATTGGGTTCAGGGCCAACTTGTTGTCTCGTGATGGGACCGCACGATCAGTAGAGTTTAAGTCCAACGGCAGGGGTGATTGTAGCAGTGAAGAAGCACGCTTTGAAAAAAGTGGCATTCTCGGTTGTTCGCACAGCCCATGATATTCTTGCCAAACAGCCTTTGCCCGATCGCCTGGGCGTCTATTTCCATGCCCTCGAAAAAGAAGACTGGCCGGCCTTCCGGCAAGCGATCTCGACGTTGCGCGGTGAGGGTTACACGTTTGTTTCGGTCAACGACTATATCCGCCCAGCCACAAATCCCGGACGCCGAGCCTTCATCTCCTTCGACGACAATTATAAGAGCTGGTACGAGGCGTTGCCATTGTTGGACGAACTCGATGTCCGGGCCACGTTTTATACGAACACTCTTCCGTTTCGCGATACAGCGTCCGGCGACGAGATTTCGGATTATTTCGACCGGATAGACCACCACAGTGATCGGACATCTTTAACGCGCGGTGAGTTGAAAGAGATGCGCGCCGCCGGACACAGCATTGGTTGTCATTCGCACACGCATTACAATCTGGCTCAGCTTCCACGATCTAAATGGGACGCAGAAATCCTTCAGTCGAAGCGCATTCTCGAAGATTTGCTTGGCGAAGACATATCCCATTTTGCTTATCCGTTCGGTATGCGCCGGTTCTTCTCCGAGGATTTGCGCCGCTACTGTCTTGAGAACGGATTTGGCTCCGTTGCTGCCGCTGCGCCAGGACTGCAATACACAGTTCCCTTTGATCCGAAATTCTTGCATCGAACGCGCTGGGTTTTTCAGGCAACACCGAAACGAAACCTCGATGACATTCGTGTTGACGGACGTTGGTTTGAGAAAACGACAGGTCTGAGTGCCGTCGGTTGAACTGAGCGGCGGCGCATTGGATGCCGCATCAACGTGCGTTGAGTATCTCACCAGCTTCAAGTGTTACAGTCGGGCGTGGGGTCTGTCTTTGAGCCGCTTCGTCCTGTACCGCAGCCAACCGTGCGACATAACCTGCACGCAGGATAACACCCCAGAAAAAGTAATACGGGACGGCGTTAAACGGTTTTTCGAAGGCGTCTTCACCGATTGAATAAACCCATATGGATATGAAGAAGGCCGCCATGATCAAGAGATTGTTGGTCCACACTTGATCGCCCTTTCTGCGCAGGAAACGGTAGAGGCGGAACCACTCGCGCACCAGAAACACCTGAATGGTGATAAGGCAGCCAAGGCCCAAAAGTCCCAAACGCGCAAATGTTGAGATGAT
>JAJFHI010000445.1 GCA_021775715.1 Hyphomicrobiaceae bacterium
CCGGACGACAGATGAACCTCAATCTCACGCAACAACCGCAGAATATCTTCGTCCGAATATCGCTTCCGAGCCATTAAACCATCCTCCCCAACTTGGTAGAGTTTTACAAAAATAATGGCTCAATTTTAAGGGGGAAGGACAGCTACCGGATCAATTTAGGTTAAGTCATTGAAATTATTGGTACCGCCTCCCCGGCTCGAACGGGGGACCTCTAGATCCACAATCTAGCGCTCTAACCTACTGAGCTAAGGCGGCAAACCGAGCCAGAGTAAACCTGGAAATCGGCTGGACGGCGGGCAGCGCCGTCAAGTGTGGTCATAACCGAAAACAGATCCTGCTCCAAGCACGGGATTGTCGAAATCCATCACACGCGCCAAAAGCCACAACCGTCAGCTCGTCCTTGCGAGAGGCTCGAAGGCCGCCGGAAACGCCACAGCCGCGTCAGTATCTTGTTGGTCTCGACGCGTCAATCTTTTGCAGCACCATAACCAGTTGGAGGCACAGCCACCTTACAAACCACGCCCATTCGCGTTGGAAGTGGTCGCCATCAGCGCGCCCAACTTTTCAGCCTGTTTGCCCAACACGTCGCCCTGCCTCCGGGCAAATCGCGCCTGGATTTCCAAGCAATCCGTCAGGTTTCCAGCATGCGACAGCTCGGACATCAAACCTATGTTGGCGTCCGCGTTTGCCTTGGCAAACCCCAATGCGAGCCCCTGCACCGCCATGGCGTTTTCTGCCCAGGCAAGTTGCGAGCTCAACACCATTTTCTGGCTCTTGCAGGCTAACTCGAAGAACTGTGTATAAGCCGAGCCGACATTGTCGGTGTCCGGCTGTGGCAATTTAAGTACCCCTTGGCCTGGTCCAAGCTTCTGCATCTCCGACATTTTTCATTGCCTCCTGAAAAAATGCTTCAATAACAAAGATATAACCACTTATGCACTATAGTGCTGCACCATATAGATGTATCAACAAACGTCAATTTCAAGGCGATAGGGCTTTGCACAGACCCCGTTTTGGCATTGGATGGCGGGTAAGAATCAGGGGCAATTTGTTCGCCTTGGAAATTGGAATCTCCTAACAATCACGGTGCTATGGCGAACTATGCATATAAACTGGATACCTCCGACATGATGGTGTTCAGCGATGAGTTGGCGCAGTGCCCGGACGCAGCTTGGATTATCGATCCAGCGCGTAATCAGGTTCTGTCGGCCAACGCGTCCGGCTGCGCGCGATTTGGTTGGTCGCTGGAAGCTCGTATGCCGCCGCTTGTGGTGGATGCGGCGATGCCAGGCTTCGTCCAGCTGCGCCACCTGATTTCAACGAACAATCTCAACAAGGCGCACAACGAAGACCTGTTGCTGTGGACTGGCATCGGCGCGGAGCGCATCTCTTGCCGCATTTCAAGACTCGCTGGAACGGATGAACCGCTGCTGCTGGTGCACGAGATCATCGAGGCACCAGCGCAGACAAACTCCCGCAACTTTGCAACGGCGACGCGGGCTCAATCTCCGAAAACCAAATCGAAAAAACCGGCTCCCAAGGAACCAGCTGCAAAGAAGCGCGGCGCAAAAAAGCCGACGCCCAAGAAGTCAGCAACCGCAAACGCTTCGGCCAAGCCGAGTGTTGCGTCAAAATCAAAAAACACAGCAAACAGATCCAAAACCAAGCTGCCAGCCAAAACCAAACGCGCCACTAAAACGACTGCCAAACAGACAAAGGCTGCACCGTCAGCACTAAGCAATGTAAAGAAGCAACGAGTTAGATCGGCTGCCCCCGCCGAGCCAAGCGTCGTTGTCACATCGGCAGACCGTGATGCAGCTGTCCTGCAGGCCATCGCCGCACAGATCAAGTCAGGTCGTAAATCCAGTCTACCACCAGTGCCTATCGAACCAGCCACGATCGCTGTCGCTTCGACACGACTCAATGATGATGCCGCCGCGCCAGATTTCGCCGATATCGAGAAGGCACTCAAGACGTCTGTTACGGCCCTTCGAGAAGCGGCCTTATTGCACGACGTCGCAGCCGGACGGGCAGATCGAGCATCCGCGAGCGGTGCGAGTGCACCCATCTCCGACATGACGGTCGCTGGACTTGCCAAGCTTGCTCATGAAATGAGAACCACGCTCAGCGCCATATCGGCTGCGGCTGAAATCATGCGCGACGAGCGCCTCGGTACAATTGAGAACCCACGCTATAGATCCTATGCTGCCGATATCCACGGCAATGCGCAGCACGTGCTGGAAGTCATCTCGCGGATGCTTCCAATTGAAAACAAGAATACAGCAGAAAACACATCGGAATACACCGAGTTCGATTTGAATGCCTTGGCGACACGCGCGCTGTCGGGTCTCGAGCCGCTGGCCAAAGAGCGCGGCCTTGATGTTGCGATCGCGGCGGCAAAGCGTCTTCCGCATATCGTAGCAGATGCGACAAGCATACGTCAGATGATCGTCAATCTCGTCAACAACGCTGTGAAGTTTACCCCTATCGGCGGCAAAATCACGATCGAAACAGCGTATGTCCTGAACGGCCCCGTTAAGATCAGCGTCACCGACACTGGCCCCGGCATGGAGCAAGCTGCTATCAAGCGCGCCCGTGCCGGTCTCGAACCGCACAAATTGGAACAACACGACGGAGGCGGTTTTGGCCTTGGCTTCCCCGTTGTGCACCAGCTGGCCGCCCAAAATGGTGCAACACTGGAGATCAAAAGCCGGATCGGCCGCGGGACGACTGTTACGATATCGTTCGGCAAAGACCGCGTGATTCCAGTATAGAGTCTATCAGGTCAAGTTGGAAGCGGAGGACAGTTGTCTGTTAGACAAGGTCGCTGGAACTGCTAACCTGCGCACTTAGGTTGCCACACGAAGCCCGCTGGCCGCTTCCGATCTGAGACCGACAATCAATCTTGAGATAAGCCCACTCGATGTCCTTACCGCCGCGCCCTATTCCTGCAAACATTCCGGTCGGCGGTCTTGTAAAACGCGTCACGTCATGGCGGCGCAATGGCGAATCTGGAGTCGGCTGGTCGATCGTCGTCGCCATCATCCTTGGTGTCATGCTCATCCCCGTGGTCACCATTGTCGTGCTCGCGCTTTCCCCCACCGTCAACATCTGGTCACACCTTGTCACAACCGTCCTGCCGCAATCCATCCAAAGCACACTGTTGCTTATGCTCGGTGCTGGCGCGTTGACTTTCGCGATGGGCACGGCGACGGCATGGCTCGTGACGATGTATCGCTTTCCAGGTCGCTCAATCGTTGACCGGCTGCTCGTCATCCCTCTCGCCGTCCCGACCTACATCGTTGCCTACTGCTACGTCGAACT
>JAJFHI010000446.1 GCA_021775715.1 Hyphomicrobiaceae bacterium
AGCAATTAACAGAAATTGCGGCGCGCCGATCAACGAGGCTGTTGAAAAGGCTGCGGCGACAACGACGAGAGCCCACGGGCTGCCGGCGAAACTTTGCAGTGTTTGGTTGAGGATGCCGTTTTCGTCGAGACCGATGATGTTGGCGCTCAGCCAGAACACGGCGGAGACGGCAAAAATCGTGATGGCCGCATAGGCAACCCGGCGCAGGCGGCTGACACCGGACGTGCCAGCTGCGCTTGTGTCATCGCGTGATTGCGTTGGGTCCAAAGGCTCATGCATACGTTGAGGTCCGGTGTACGCGCGCGCATTGGAACGTCCGCGCTACAGCAAATTTAAGACGGTGGTTATTGATCTTCAGATCGTTTCTGTTTGACCGGTATCAGCTGGACCGGAACCTGGTCCGCTGCCGTTACGCTGGTGTTGTGAAAATTCGGTGACACGTTGGCCGTCAGGCTCAACGGCTGAGATCTTCGGAACCTTGGTCCGTCGGCGAATCCAACTGACACCGACAAGGTCATAAAGTCCAACTAACGCGCGGTTGAGGTTATTGTATTTAGAGATGCCGGCTTCGCGTGGGCGGTCGTTGACGGGTTCATGCACAACGATGTGGCCGTAGGTGAGGAACAGTGCCGGGAGATAGCGGTGCATGCTGGTGAAGAAGGGCAGACGTAGGAACGCCTCGCGCCAGTAGGCCTTGATGCCGCAACCGCTGTCTGGGCAGTCGTCCTTCAAGACCGCGTCACGAATCCAGTTGGCGGCCTTTGACGCCCAACGCTTGGACCCTTCCGCTTTACGGTTTTTGCGCCAACCGTTGACAAGGCCTGGGCCAGCACCGCCTGGCGGGCCAAGACGGGCGACCATACGCGGAATGTCGCGTGGGTCGTTCTGGCCGTCGCCATCCATGGTGGCAATGATCGGGCTTGTCGCCGCTGTGATGCCGGTACGCAGGGCGGTGCTTTGGCCAGAGCGTTCTGAATGGCGCAGGTAGCTGAGGCCCGCGCAGTGGCCAGATGCGATCAGGCTGCGAACTTCATCGGGTGTCGTATCGTCGCTGCCGTCGTCGACGACAATCACTTCGGCGAGCATGTCAGTCGGCACATGCGCGTAGGTTTCCTCCACCAGGCGTCCGATGTTTCCGGCTTCGTTGAGGGCCGGTATGACGACCGAGATGCGCATTGAAACTCCTAATTCGAGGACCGGTCGGATTGGTCAGCCAAGCTGGATTGAGGGTATCAGGGTTTCCGCCAGCGGCTCAACCTTGTAAACCACTGCCGGAATAGAGAATTCCGCTTTGACGTCAGAATGTCATCGCGGTGCCGCAGCGTCGGTGTCAAGACGACCGCGCCGGACGTCATTAATGCAGTCACAACGTGGCGGATACTGCACTTTCGAAGGGATAAAGCCATATGACCATCGGTAGAGGTCTTGCGGGGTCGCAGCCTGGGGTTCGGCCTGAACCACTCAGTATGGGCACAGAGCGCCGGGGGTTGTGGATATTTGGTTTTGCCGCCGGTCTCATCGGGTTGTTGGCGATCCGCATTCTGGCGCTGAAAGCAAATGTCACCGATCTTTATTTTGATGAGGCGCAATACTGGTTCTGGAGCCAGAATCTGGACTTTGGCTACTACTCCAAACCGGCTGTGATTGCAGGTGTTATCCGGACCGCAACCGAGGCCTGCGGGCTGTCGGAGTTCTGCATCCGCCTGCCATCACCGCTTTTGCATACGGCGACAGCTATCGTCATATGTCTGCTGGGGCGTCAGCTTTACGATTTGCGCGTTGGTGTAATTGCCGGGCTGCTTTATGCGACACTTCCCGCCGTATCGCTGTCATCAAGTTTGATATCGACGGATGTGCCGCTGTTGTTTTTCTGGGCGGTGGCGTTGCTGGCGTTCGTGTTGATGTTTCAAACGCAAAGCTGGTGGCCAGCGATTTTGTTCGGATTAGCATTTGGGTTTGGTCTCAACGCTAAATACGCCATGATCTGGTTTGTGGTGTGTGCTGCGATCTATTTCTTCACGACACCGGAAAGACGCGGCCTTCTCAAGGAAGCCCGTCTCTACGTGGCGCTGGGCCTTGGGCTTGTGATGCTGATCCCCAATGTCTTGTGGAACCGCGAAAACAAGTTTGCGACGTTGTCGCACACAGCCGATAACGCCAACTGGGGCGCGTCTATGTTGCACCCGGACCAGGCGGCTGAGTTCTTTCTGGCGCAGTTTGGCGTGTTTGGCCCGATTCTTTTTGCAACGCTGCTGGTGATCGTTTGGCGTGCATGGAAAGAAGGTGTCGGCGAACAAGATCGGTTGTTGTTGGCGTTTGCCTTGCCTGTCATTTTGGCGATTACAGTGCAGGCGTTTCTATCCCGCGCGCACGCCAACTGGGCGGCTGTGTCTTATGTTGCGGCAAGTGTGTTGGTGACAGCAACGTTCGTCCGCCTTGCAAGTTGGCGTTGGCTGACAGGATCATTCGCGTTGCATGCCGCGTTCTTAGGCGTATTGATCGCCGGTACGACGTTTGCGGGGAAAGTCGATTGGCCAGGCGGTCGTGACCCGTTCGCGCGGACATTGGGTTGGGAGGACATTGCTAAAGCAACGGCCGAAAGACTTGATGCAGCCGCCGCCGCCGGTACGCCTTACGTTGCGATTATAGCCGACAAGCGCTCCCTGCTGGCGCAGTTGACTTATTATATGCGCGACAATCCTACACCGGTTTTCGCGTATCGCCCAAAGGAGGCTTCGGCCCGTGACCACTATCAGCTGGTACGGCCCTACAATGGTGCCTCTGCCGGTCCGGTGCTGTTCGTCAGTGCCTATGGCAAATCAAGTCCGGTGTTCAAAGTGTTTGCCAAGGCAGAGCAACTTGGTGTCGTCGAGGGAGCGGCCGCGCGATATCGCAAACACGCTGTCGTCTTCTACACGCTTTCCGGTTATAAAGGCCGCCACGACTCGAAACGGTAATAACAACAACGACCGACTAAAATCGGCGGAAGATGACATTGGCTTAGCATGACAAACGGGCTATCTCAGACGTTTGTGCTGTTTGATAACAGCACTGGATCCGGCGCACCGTCTTTGCTGTTTGAAGATCCGGTGGAAGTCATCACAACGGACAACCCTGACGACGTCGAAGCGACCATCTCAGAGATTGAAAAGGGTGTCGCGCGAGGACTCCACGCGGCTGGTTACATATCGTACGAAGCGGGATATGCGCTTGAGCCAAGGATTGCGCATCTGGTGCCGTCCGGCCATCGCATGCCACTCATCTGGTTTGGGCTCTATCGTGAACCAAAAGAGATGTCGCACGCGGACGTCGAGACCTGGCTTGCCACGCACAAGAAGAGCGGCAGTTACGAGTTTACCGACGTCACGCACGCGTGGGATCGAGATGACTATCTGCGCCGGTTTGCGACAGTTCAAGAGAACATTCGTTCGGGCGATATCTATCAGCTCAACCTGACATTCAAGACGCGGTTTCGGCTGGCGGGTTCGCCGCTGACATTTTACGCCGACCTGCGTCAAAAGCAGCGTGTTGCTTACGGGGGCATTGTTGATACGGGTGAGTTGACGATCTTATCGGCCTCGCCGGAGCTGTTCATCGCGCAAAATGGCCGCCAGATTGCGACGCGCCCGATGAAGGGAACTGCGTCGCGGCGCGGGATCATTGCTGACGATGCCGAGCAGCGCCACGAGCTTGCAACCGACATCAAGCAACGCGCCGAGAACCTGATGATCGTCGATTTGATGCGCAACGACATTGGCCGCGTGTCCGAAACCGGCAGCGTCAAGGTCGGTGACCTGTTCACGGTTGAGACCTTTAAAACACTGCACCAGATGACCTCAGGTGTTGAGGCCGTATTGAAAAAAGACGTTGGTCTGGCGGAACTGTTGCAGGCGATTTTCCCGCCCGGATCAATTACAGGGGCACCGAAAATACGTGCGATGGAACTCATACGCGAATTGGAAGACGAGCCGCGTGGTGTCTACTGCGGTGCCATTGGTCATGTCTCGCCGGACAACACGGCGTTGTTCAATGTGGCGATCCGCACGCCGGTCGTGTTTCGCGATGGGACGGGTGAGATGGGGATTGGTTCTGGCGTGGTTTACGATTCCGTTGGCGAGCGGGAGTACGAGGAATGCCTTCTGAAGATGAAATTTCTAACCGATCCGCCGAAGATCTTCGAGCTCATCGAGACAATGCTTTACGTGCCAGGTGAGGGAATCTGGCTGCGCGAAGAACACATGGCGCGGCTCGAAGCGTCCGCAGCCTATTTCGGTTTTGTGTTCGACAGAAGCCGCATCGACACCGCGTTAGACTCAATGATTTTGGAGTCTCAAGACCAGCGCCTGCGTGTGCGCCTTTTGCTGTCTGAAGATGGTGGTGTCAACGTGACGGCGGCGGCCATTCCGGATCCAAAGCCAGACGCGGTCATGCGCTACGTGATTTCACCGACACGACTTGATCCCGACAACGCATTCCTGTTCCACAAAACCACGCGGCGGGAGTTGTATGACAGTGAATGGCAGCACTACGCCGACACGGTTGGTAGTGATGACGTTATCTATCTGAACAAAAATGGTGCTCTTGCGGAGGGAAGCCGGACCAATATTTTTGTTGAGCGCGATGGTGTGCTTTTAACACCGACGTTGGCTGCGGGCTTGCTACCCGGAACGTTGCGCGAAAGTTTATTGGCGAGCGGCAAGGCGCACGAGGCAACGCTTTTGGAGCAAGATCTAGAGAGTGGAGATACTGTGTATCTCGGTAACTCTGTGCGCGGTCTGGTGCGCGCTGAGCCGATTTGAATCGGAAGATGGTCCTGGAAACGATAATGATCCCAGCAGGATCTACTGCTCGTTTCTAACAGACACTGGCACAGCTGTTGGAGCGGCTGTCCTGCGGATCTCCTTTTGCGGCAACGGCTGATGTGATGAGCCAACAACCTGTCGATCGGTCAATGCGCCTGCGGGGATCGTGAAAACAATCGGCTTTGAGCCAGCTGAACTCAATTTATCGTCGTTAAAAAAAACGCCGGAAAGCACGGCCACAAACGAAATCAACGCGGCGACTGTCACCGCGATTGACACGCCCAACTCCCGGCGCGATAGCCGCAGCCGCTTTATGTAGATCCGAGATTTCCGAAGCCATTTCATAGCGAGAATAAAAGCCCCTTCAACATGGCGTCACCAGTACACCGGTTGCCGCGCGACAGAACGGCACATAGTTTCAGTTGGCATTGTTTATGCGTTTTGTACGTCGCTTCGAAATCTACATTTAAAGTATTGAAATATTGCTGCGCTGCAACCTATCCGCGGACCATGCAACCTACGATCAAAATGAGTTGCGCAACTAACAGAACCCAAAACTCCTGGCCCGTAAGAAACGGAATTTCAGCACTAAAAAACTTCATAAGAACGACAACCACCGTCAATACAATTGACAAGATGAAGGTTAAGATTCCCGGCGCTCTAAGTCCCATATCGTACTCCTCAATCCCCTGTAACTCGATAAGGCCGCATCGTATTTCACGGCTCTATGACCTTGCCCCAATTGCGGTATTCGTAATCAAAGGCTGTTTCCAGCAAATGTCGATACGACAGTGGCGTAAGTCTGCCAACTGGCAGCCTGTTGATAAACTCAGGTTGTTCGTCAACTGGGGCATTCGTGCCCATGGTCTGAGGCTTGGTGGTCCTGAATAGAGATGACGGCCTGGTCCGGCTCAATCCAATATTTGATGGAGCTGCGGCTTAGGTCTTGGAGGTCGGCACTCCGGAGTCCTTTGGGCGAACGGCTGGTTGACTGGCTTTTGCGACATTTGCCAAATCGGCAGACGGCGGTGCGCTTCGCCGCGGCGCAACAACACGCCGGACCATTAAACCCAACATGATGAGAAGTATCAGTGCGGCAATAATCAGAACCGGATGTTTGTCCCAGAGCAGAATCGGGCTGATGTTCCCATTCCAAACTAAGTCGATGTCCTCCGAAGCAGTGATAGGATTGAACCCCTGATCAGCACGCAGCATCATGGCAACGGCTGCCGACTGATCCGCACTGCCGACAATTGCCCGGCGCACACGATCGGAACTCAAGACGAGCATTTTCTGTGGCGCGTCTGCGACGGCTCTCAGAACGCGTTGTCGTGGTGCACTATTGAGGCCACTCAAATATGCTGAGAGCGTCTGCAACTCATCACGCGTTAGGCGCCGCGAGAGTTTTCTCAGATCAGCGGTCTCGAGTTCGAGCAATACCGTTCGATGTTCTTGACTGAGGCCGGCAAGGCGAACCATGGCAACGGGGTCATCGACTGAGAGTATTCGGTTGAGGGACGACTTCGTGAGCGTGTCTGGCGTCGTGCTCCGATGCAGACCGTGGTCAACCACAGTTGTGAGGTTTTCGTCGCCGGCCAGTGCGTGCCATTTGATTGCCTCGTCAAGCTTACGGGTCTCACGCGCAATCGTCATTGCCGAATTCGGAAGGCCTTTCACGGCCTGTTCGAGACTGCCGTTGTCCAAACGCTGAATGACGCCGGTGTCACCTTCTGAAGCACGAACAATAGCGATGACTTCGTCAAGCTGTGCCAGTTGTTGCGGGCGGACATTGTCGAGAAACGTTTTGAATTTTGTGTTTCGGGTGGCTAACTCGAGTGCTGCATTGTGTGCGCTCTTAAATTCGCGCCAGATCGTCATGATGCGGTCGGCCGAGTTGGTGCCAATTTGGCGAACCTGAGCTTGCATGTCAGTACGGATGCTTTTGGCGAGCTCTTCGCGAACCTTCGTCTTTGTGGCGTCTGACTTCATCTCGTCGGCAATGATCGGAAGCACACCGTTGCGAAGGTCCCAAAGATCTTTTGCGATCAGAACGACGCCAACACCGCCGGCAACAACCGATACAAGGCGAGACAAAACGCTGCCGACAAGGCGTGCACCGACGCGCCGTGCCATGTTGGCAAGTTGTCGGCGTACGAGAAGGATCGCAGCGCCTGTTAGCCCGCCGGTTGATTGCTTCAGGACATCACTAGATGTGACTTCCGCGCTGTTGCGATTGGCATCGACGTTGAAATCCTGTCTGGCCTCTGCGGTAACTGCCGCCGTCACGGTGGTTCCGTATCGAGGTCCGAGAAAGGCCTTCAGACATGCCAGCGCGGGCCGGGCGGCATCAATGGCTGTAACTTCCACTTGACGGCCGACGTCATTGCCAACTGATACGGCCAGTTTTTCTATGCCGTCCTTGATGCGCTCCGATCTGTAAACGCGCTCGGCGACCGCGGTGGCCAACTCTTTGGCTCGCTCCTGGTCTGCAAGTGAGCGTATCAGGCTGCCCCAACTCGTTTCGTTACGCACATCTGTGACGGCTTCATCGACCTGGGTGTCAATGGCCTCATCAAGCCCGACATTCCGCCAAGCGTCGTCCACGGCGGCTTGGTAATTGAGATTGGCCGTACCCTTCTCAAATGCGGCGATGGTGATTTTTTCAATAGCTGTGCGGAATGCGGCCTCGTCCTGGGTCTGGCAATTTTCATAAGCCTGCCGGGTCAGGGCGTCGTCATACGCCGCCGCCGGCGTCGAGATGGCAGAGACAAAGGGAGTCAGCCCCAGAGTGGCTGACAGGACGTATGCGATCGGGATTTGGGGTCTCAGCACCTGGCGTGTGGCTCCACGAGGTAAAAGCAAAGATGAGTATTACTGTCTATAAAGTCCATGCAGGGTAATTGCGCAGGAAGCATGACGAAATACCGCGAAAAGTCCCCACCCCGCGCGGATTTGTCCGGTCGATGCCCATTTTTGGGCGATCTAGGCCGCGTGCGGCCATCCGAGCCGACGGACAAGGTCAAGGATTTTCCAGTTCCCAGCCAACCCCCGGGCTTAGTCGCGCGTGAGCATTACCGGGCTTTATTCCGGTTAAGCATATTGTTACTGCTGAGACAGCCAATTATCGAAACCGCCTTATGGTTTCTGCGAAATGTAAAAGAACCGGCCAAATAAATAATAGGTCATATCTTTTGATCGTTGTTTCAAACTCGTAATGCGGCTGGAATTATCGTTTTTTGGGCTCCATCTTTGTCTGACAATATATCGCAGTGTTTTCGCAAGTTTTAGTTGGTGAGGCATGCAGGAGAAATCCAGTCAAATCGTTGGTTTTACCTACTTTTTCAGGGGGGGTTGGGCTTGTCTATCCGTGCTCGGCGGAACAGCGTTTGAGAAACACGTTATTGAGAAACTGCCGCACAAAAAGTTTATGCAGCCGACAAACGTAAATCGGTTGCGGCAGCTTGACCTATCGCAAAATTTTAAGCCTGTGCGCATTACTCTCCGGCGGTGTGAGGCAAAGTTGTGCGAGATAGCGCAAAGCGTGAAGTTCACACTTTTTAATTTCTACCGCGATACCAGTATGTTCTTTGCGAACACGCAAAGGCATTGGGTGTTGCCAAAAATCAGGTTTTGCAGAGGTTGACGCCGAATGGCGCGGCATTTCTGCGAAAATTAAGATGAGAAAAGGGCCACGATCGAGTGATCGATCGGCAGATAAAGACTTTGCTATGACGATGCACGTGTCTTAATCTTAGTTCGGCCAGCGTATGAGCGAGTTGTGTTAGGCGGATGAAAACTCAGAAGAAAATAAGCAAAACGAGCGACAGCTTTTATAGCGAAGGCGGCTCGGTTGGCTACTTACTGCTGCATGGTCTCGGCGGATCGCCCATGACATTGCGCTTTCTGGCGCAGGGTCTGGCGCGCCAAGGCTACACGGTTAGTTGCCCATTCATTCCTGGTCTTGCGGGTGGTTCGGACATGGATGGTCTCTCTGCCTGGCAGGATTGGTACGCTGCGGCTGAGAAGGCGTTTTTTGAACTGCAGGAAACATGCGATCGCGTTATTGTTGGTGGGCTTTCGACGGGCGCTGTCCTTTCATTGCGCTTGTCGCAGTTGCATGGTGACAAGATCGAGGGCCTGACACTTTTCGCGCCGACGCTTTGGCCGAATGGTGCTGCCATCCCGCACTATTTCAAACTGACTGTTCTGATCCGTCAAAAGTGGTTTGCCAATCTGTTCAAGGTCTCTGACGGCCTGCCATATGGCATCAAAGATGAGCGTATCCGCAAGTTCTGGTTCGACATGATGGCCAGCCAGAACATGTCCATGTCTGACGTCATGGGAATTCGTGGTGGCAAGCTTGTTGAGTTGCGCTGGCTTGTTCGCCAAATTCGCAAAGATTGGGATCTGGTCGAAAACAGAACGCTAGTTATGCATTCGCGCGAAGACGACATGAGCGACATTTCGAATAGCTTCGAGATTATGCGCTCGATCAAGGGCCCAACGGAAATGGTCGTGCTTGACGATTCATATCACATGGTGACGCTTGATCGCCAACGCGAGCACGTCGTTAATCGCACGATCGAATTCACAGATAGCCTGCTGTCACCATCGCCGAAAACGCCAGTGCGCACTCCAGCGAACTCGACCTCGCAAACAACTTCGGCTTTGCGAACGTCTTCGAGTGCGGCTGAATAAACGCGCCGCGATGAAATAGAGAAAACAAGAAAGGCTCGCGGTGAAATACCTGCGAGCCTTTCTTCTTGTTTATCTCTGCGTTTTAAAAAAAGAAGTGCGTGAAATTATCTATTGGGAGGCGGCTTGGTCGTCGACGCTGCATGTGGGGAGAGGCTCGGTTGCCCTTGTCCACTGGAAGGTCTTTCCAAGGATCTTGATACTTTCGTAGCCGTGGACTTCCAGTTTTCTCGGTGAAAGAGAGCGGATTGCAACGTCAAACGACTGACCTACTTTAGGGTCGTAGATCCAACCGTTATCCCAGCTGCCGTCGGCCATGGGGACAAGGCGTCCAATGACTTGAAGCCCACAGATTGTGTTTTCTCGGTTTTTTGGATCAGGGTTGTAAATGTCGCGCTTTGGCCCGCCTCGTTTGGACATCGGGTCCTGCAGCCAGCTGACGTAGCCGCAAAGCGTTTGGCCACACTTTTTGATTTCGACTGCGCCTTGACCGGTGTCATCGATCCAGACGCCAATTTCGGGTGGGATTGGTTTTTGAGCTTGTGCCGGGTGTGCCAGAGCAGCGCAGGCGAGGGTCACCGCTGTACAAAGCATCGCCGCATTTCGCCATCGTAGCGGCGCTTTAACGCTTAACGTTTTGTATGTCATTTGGGTATTCAAGACTTTGATTAACATGTGATTTGTAGCAGCTTTTTAATGTTTTATTATGCATAAACTAACGTTTAAACGCTAGGCTTGGAAAACGGCGAAACGGTGTTTCTTCAAGTCTTGGGGTTTGCCGCAGCCTTGCGCCACATCTTAACGCACGAACCAATACCGTATTCTCGCCAATCGGTTTTGATCTTAACCCGTTAACGGTCGACGGCCCGTTCATTTGCTGTTTTTGGATATCTCGCCTATCGCACCGCGAGTTTTGCAAAAATTGTAGAAAACCAGAATAGAGAGATGGCTTTAACGCTCCGATGATTTGGACACTCGCATTTCGCAATTTGTTTCATGATCGCATTCGTTTGGCGGTAACGCTGATCGGGATTTTGTTCTCGATTGTTCTCGTCGCGGTGCAGCTTGG
>JAJFHI010000447.1 GCA_021775715.1 Hyphomicrobiaceae bacterium
GAAATTTTGGCAGCTGCGAAATCAAGAACTGCTTTCGATATGCCGCAAAAAAACACTCTTGGTGTACGGCTTGTGCTCCTTGGTATTCCAACAGGTCAAACCCACATCCGAAGGGTCCAAGTTCGGAATCGGCAACCTAGCTAGTCCGTCCCCAAAAGGGCGAAGTAACGAACCCGAGATACGTCAAGATGGTTATTGATCAATTACTAAATTGTCCCTATACTTATGGCCGACAAACGCTGCTTTGACGCGATACGGTGCCGGTGCCGTCTATTAAGTCGCGCCTCAATTCAATTTTACAAATCGATCGTAAAACAGCAGCTTCAATCCCCGGCGCGAAACAAGCGGAGACGAGCCGAAACTCCGTAAAATGTAAAACACGCACGGCAATATAGGTGGAGACATTTGATGATTACATTCACAGTTAATGGAGATAGCCGTCAGTTTGACGGTGATGGCGACATGCCACTTTTGTGGTACCTGCGCGATCATGCAGGTCTGGTCGGCACAAAGTACGGTTGTGGCGCGGGCCTTTGCGGCGCTTGCACAATTCATGTTGATGGTGTCGCGGTACGCAGTTGCCTGACGACGGTCAAAGAAGCCAGCGGTAAGAAGATCACAACAATCGAAGGCCTGAGCCCCGATGGTGATCACCCTGTTCAGGTGGCTTGGCGCGATGCCAACGTTCCTCAGTGTGGGTTTTGCCAGGCAGGCCAAATTATGAATGCCGCCGCACTGCTGGACGCTGAAAAATCACCGAGTGATGAACGCATAACCGAAGCAATGTCAGGCAACATATGCCGCTGTGGGTGTTATCAGCGTATTCACGCCGCCGTCCGCACTGCAGCAGGAGGAGCGTAAGCCATGTTGGGATACTTAGCGAAAGACACCGACCTTCTGAATTACGAAAAGACCGGCGAACAAATCTCGACGCCAAACTTCATAATTGAGAACGTCAGCCGCCGCGATGTCATGAAGGGCATGGTTGCCACGTCAGGCCTCGTTGTCGCCATGCAGTTCATGACGACATCAGAAGCCCAAGCCTTCAAGCCCTATCCAACGGGCGCCGACGGCATGCCAAACAAAACGGTCAACGATCCGCATGTGTTCGTTGCCATCGATCCAGATGGAACCGTGTCAATCGTCACCCACCGCTCGGAAATGGGTACAGGCGTGCGCACAACGTTGCCGATGGTTGTCGCCGATGAAATGGAAGCCAACTGGGACAGAGTCAAAATTGTTCAGGCGCCTGGTGATGAGCCAAAGTATGGCAACCAGGACACCGACGGCTCACGTTCGGTCCGCCACTTCCTCCAGCCAATGCGCGAAGTTGGTGCCGCTGTTCGCCTCATGCTCGAACAAGCTGCCGCCGCCAAGTGGGGCGTCGATGTCGCCTTGTGCAAAGCGAAGGGACATACGGTTGTTCTCCAGTCCGCTGGTGAATCGCCAAAAGTACTGGGCTTTGGAGATCTAGCTGTAGCCGCGATGGCGTTACCAACACCTGCGCGCGATAAGCTGACATTCAAAAAAGCCAGCGAATGGCGTTATATCGGTAAAAACGAAATTCAGATCTACGATCTGAAAGACATCACGACTGGCTCTGCCGTCTACGGTGCCGACGTTTCTGTTCCCGGTATGATGGTTGCGGTGATTGCCCGTCCGCCTGTTGTTGGCGCGTCGGTCGTATCGTTCGACGACATTGCGACCAAGAAAATCCCAGGCGTTGTAGCGGTCATCCCACTTGATGGCAGCATGCCACCTGCGAAGTTCGCACCGCTTGGTGGCGTTGCCGTTGTTGCAAAAGACACCTATTCAGCAATCAAGGGCCGTGATGCCTTGAGGATTGAATGGGGTGACAGCAAGCACTCCGTCTACAACACGGAGACCTTCAAAAAGGAAATGGCGGAGACGGCCAAAAAGCCTGGCAAAGCCATCCGTAATGAAGGCGACGTTGATGGAGCACTAAAATCTGCGGCGAAGACATTCACGCAAGATTATTATCAGCCGCACATGTCACATGCGCCGATTGAGCCAGTGGTTGCCCTTGCCGTCGTTAAAGATGGCAAAGCCGAAATCTGGGGACCGTTCCAAAGCCCGTATGGAGCACGAACGGACATTGCTAAATCGATCGGTCTCAAACCAGAGGACGTCAAAGTCAACGTGACGTTGCTTGGTGCCGCGTTCGGCCGCAAGTCCAAATGTGATTTTGGCATCGAAGCTGCCTTGCTATCGCAAAAACTGGGTGGCACTCCGGTGCGTGTCCAGTGGACGCGTGAAGACGACATGAAAAATGGCTTCTACCCCACGACATCGCACGAGCGCATTACAGTGGGTCTCGATGCCAACAACAAGGTGACTGCTTGGAACCACATGTCCGTGGCGCCGACAATTCTGTCTACCTTCGCGGATGACAACAAGACCGGGTTCTTCATCGAACACGGGATGGGCTTTGTTGAACTGCCATGGGAGGTTCCAAACTTCCGCGCGGAGATGGGTGAAAGCCTTGCTCACGTGCGCATTGGCTGGTTTCGGTCAGTCTCCAACATCCCACGTGCCTTCGCGGCGCAATCGTTCATTGCGGAATTGGCACACGAAACGGGACGCGACCACAAGGAAGTGCTGTTGGAGCTCATCGGGTCGGATCGCAAGATCGATCCAAAAGCCCAAGGCTTCCCTGAAGACTTCTGGAACTACGGCGAGCCGATGGAAACGTATCCAATCGACACAGCCCGCTTCAAGAACGTCATCAACCTGGTGGCCGAAAAAGGTGGTTATGGCCGTAAAATGCCAAAAGGCGAAGGTTTGGGCCTCGCCGTCCACCGCTCGTTTGTCTCTTACGTTGCAACCCTAGTGCACGTGAAGATGGCAGACGACGGCACCGTGACTGTTCCAAAGGTCGATGTTGCTGTTGACTGCGGCTTCCACATCCACGCAGAGCGGATCCGTTCGCAGGTCGAAGGCGCCTGCGTTATGGGCCACTCGGCGGCGATGCATTCCAAGCTGACCGTCGTCAACGGCGCCATCGAGGAGGGCAACTACGATACGCACGAAGTGGCTCGCATGAGCAACTATCCGCAAAACGTATCGGTCCACATTATTGACCACCCATTTGAGGTTCCGGCCTCGGGTATGGGTGAACCTGGTGTTCCTCCATATGCACCGGCGTTGTACAATGCGATCTTTAACGCGACCGGTAAGCGCGCACGCGACATGCCACTTGGCGATCAGCTCGCTTAAGCGCAGACACACAAACCTCTCCCTGCGGGCATTAAAACTGTCCGCAGGGAAACACCCTTCCTAGTATATTTGAATTTCATGGCGGACATTGTGTTAGACCGGCCAGCATCCACTATCGCACCAACACAAACTGCAATTGGCTTTGTTGAAGACGTTTTACCGACGCTGCTCTCATGGCGGCGTGCCGGTATCGCATCGGCACTTGTCAGCGTCGTTGGTGTGGATGGATCGTCGCCGCGCCCTGTTGGCAGCCAGATGGCCGTCGCGGCTGACGGTCGTTTTGTCGGGCAGATTTCGTCGGGATGTGCAGAACAGGCCATCGTTGAAGAAGCCGTGACGTGTTTGAAGTCGGCGAAAAACAGACTTGTGCGTTATGGCAAGGGCTCGCCCTACCTGGATATCGTGCTTCCATGCGGCTCCGGCATCGACATCTTCTTTGACACACAAATCAAAACGTCCACGGTTGCGGACGTCACAAACCGTCTCGACGCACGTCAACCTGCGATCCTCGCCTTCGATCTCGAAGCTCTGACATCCCGAGCCACAGATGACGCAGCAACCACCGCCGACTTCTCGCTTGCCAACAAAACATGGGCGAATGGCAACACCGTTTACAAACGCTTTGCCCCACAAATCCGTTTGCTCGCTTTTGGACGTGGCACAATCATCGGCGCGCTCACACAACTTGGCAACGTTCTCGGTTTTGAGGCCCACACTTTTGCACCTGATCAGGAGACGCTCGCCTATGCGACTCAGTCCGGCGCTAAAACATCAACGCACCTTGTGAAACCAGGCGACAGTTCCGAGAATATCTCCAAGCTCACAGACCCATGGACGGCGGCGGTCTTGATGTTCCACGATCACGATTGGGAGCCACCGCTGCTGCAACACCTACTCGAAACCGACTGCTTCTACATCGGAGCGATCGGCAGCAAGCGCACGCACGCCCAGCGCCTTGAGGTGCTGGAAGAAGACCTGGGCTGCGATCCGGGCCGATTAAAGCGCATCAAAGGCCCCGTCGGGCTCGACATCGGCGCGAAAAACCCGCCGGAAATCGCGCTCTCAATTGTCGCCGAAGTGCTACAGCACATTCGCCACAGCGGACGTCTGCAGAACAACTAAAGTTACGGCCGCAGCCCATCGATGGGCGATATATCACTGAGCCAGCTTGGTTAAGCCCGGAAAAGATTGGGAAAAATTCCCGCGCGACGTCTGTTACACTGTATCAGATGATGCGAGTTCTCTGTCTCATAATAACCGGAACCAAACGCGCGTGACCCTTCGTCTATCCCTGATCGCCACCATCGGCCTTGTCATGGCGCTGACGCTTCTCGTCGGCAGCCTCGCAATGTATGCCCGCGCCACCAGCAAAATCGAAACCGAAATGAACGCGGCCATCAGGGTGGCCCAGCGCAACGCTGAGAACGCGATTACAAACTACACATCACGCATTAATGCCCTGCGCCTGCTGCCCCGCCTTGTTTCAATCTTTGACGGTCACCGCCATGTGCAGGCGAGTTTCGTCGGCAACGTCGCCAGCGCCTCATCACAATCACAGATATACCGTTCCAAGTCACATGCACCCACATGGTTTGTGAATTTGTTCGCCGACGCAGTCCGGCAAGTCTCGATTCCATTGCCGGACACGATAGGCGATATCGGTAAATTCACCTTGACCACAGACCCGCGCAACGAAGTCGAGGAGGTTTGGGATTACCTAACGGAATCCCTGATGGTACTGGCAGCGCTGTGCCTGATTGTCCCATTGATCATATATTGGCAATTGAGCCACTCCCTGCGCCCGCTTGAAGATCTATCCCGCGCCTTCGGCGAGGTCGGTCCCGAACGCCGCCCGGCGCCCGTGCCCGAACATGGTCCGCAAGAGCTGTTACAGGTCTACAAAGGCTTCAACCAAATGGTCGATGGGTTATCGTCTGCGGAAGCCAAGAACCGCCGCTTAAATGAACAACTCACCGCCGTCCAGGAAGAAGAGCGTGCCGATCTCGCCCGCGACTTACACGATGAAATCGGTCCGTTCCTGTTTGCCGTCGATGTTGACGCGTCGTCGCTTGCCAAGTTGCCGGCGGCAACTGAAAACACGGACATCGCAGGGCGCATTGACTCTATTCGCGGGTCCGTCAAACACATGCAGGGCATTGTGAAATCGCTACTCGGGCGCTTGCGGCCCGGCGTGCTCCTCGATATGGGGCTTGAACCCGCCGTCGAAAATCTCATCGACTTCTGGCGCGGGCGACATCCCGACATCACGATTACGGCGAACCTTCCAGACGACGATCTCGGCGAGCCCTTCACCGCCACGATCTATCGCGTGATCCAGGAATCTCTGTCCAATGCCGTTCGCCATGGCAAGCCATCAAATATCGAGGTCAATGTCGCCGCTGATCACGTCAGAAATACAATCAAAGTCTCAATCATTGATGATGGCGGCGGCTTTGAGGACATCGAAACTTCTGGACCACCCGGATTCGGAATTCGAGGCATGCGGGAACGCGTGCAAAGAATGGGCGGCTCAATGGCAGTGACGAACCGTCGTGACACTTCTGGTGTTCTTGTTGCCGCCGTGTTGCCCGCTGGCGGAGGCGACACGCCTGTGCCCGAGGCCGAATACATCGAAACTCCTGAAAACAAGAAATACGCAGGTGCAAAACTTCCATGAAGATCTTGTTGGTCGACGACCATGCCATTGTTCGCGAGGGTGTTCGCCGTCTATTGGCAACGATGCCCGACGTCACCGTTGAAGAGGCTGACGATGGGCTAAAGGCTCTGGCCAAGTTCAAGTCAGAACGCCCTGACCTTTGCCTGGTTGACCTCAACTTGTCCGGGATCGCTGGACTGGAGCTGATCCGCCGGCTGTTGGCCGAAGACAAGTCGGCCAAGATTATTGTCTTCAGCATGCACGCCGAACCGATTTACGCCGCGCGCGCGCTACGCCTTGGTGCACGTGGGTACGTTAGCAAAAGTGCCGCGTCAGACGAACTCACAACAGCAATCGAAAAAGTCGCCAAAGGCGGGCGCTATGTGGAACGCGAACTAGCGTCCGAACTGGCCGTCGGGCAATACTCCGGCGATGATCCGCTAAATATTCTGACTGCGCGCGAAATCGACATATTGCGGCTGCTCGGCGACGGCAAAAGCCTGACCGAAATCGCCAACGCCATGGGTGTCTCCTACAAGACCATCGCCAACTCGTGCAGCCTTATCAAAGGCAAGCTGGGGCTGGAACGCACCGCCGATCTTATCCGCATCTCGTTGCAGCTCCTTCACAAATAGGCCTATCACGGTCAGCGCTAAATCGTTTCGGCGAGCTCACATTGGTGAGATAGAGCAATAGATCGGGAACATTTCCCATAGCCGACCGGCTTGGGCTTGGGCGATAGTTGAATTGTTGACGGGTATTTCGAAGTCCAGCGCGACAACAGCGATAGTACCTCCCCAGCATGACCGCTATTGCAGCCGTCCGCTTGGTACCCCGAGACATCCTCCTTTGGAACCGCAAGGCCCATTTCCGTTTTTCGGAAGTGGGCCTTCGCATTTTGGCCTACCGCGTCGCCAATTCGTGCGGCCAGCAGGCGCAATAGACCACACCTGCCTTGCTCTTGACGCCCCGGCGCGGCACAAAACAGGGGAAGACCACGCGCCACATCCGAAAGTTCCGGCAAGCTCCATGACCCTGTTTGAAATCTACACACGTGCCGCGAGAATGCTGGCCGATGAAAAGGGATTGGCCATCACCCTTGCGTTCGCGAGCGTCACAATTGCGATGGTGCAGCTTGCCGAACCGGTTTTGTTTGGTTGGGTCGTTGACGCGCTATCAAACCAGAAAAGCACCTTTGAGTTGATCGCGCTTTGGGCCCTACTCGGCCTGTTCGGCATTTTCGCCAACGTGCTTGTATCCATATTCGCCGACCGCTTAGCCCATCGCAATAAACTGGCCGCCATGAACGACGCCTTTGAGCGCGCTATCACGTTGCCCATCAACTACCACACCGACCGTGGCTCAGGCACCGTAATCAGCACGATCCTTTGGGGCACCGAGCGTTTGTTCTGGTTGTGGCTGAGCGTACTGCGTACGAACGTCACCGCGATCGTTGGTGTGATTCTTCTTATCCCCACGGCCATTTCGGTGGACGCAAGGATGTCGGTCATCCTCGCCGTTCTTGCAGCTGCCTACATTGTCATGAACCTCTACGTCATGCGCAGAACAAGTAGCGGTCAAGCGGAGGTCGAAAAGCAACGCCAGGGAGTCTCAGGCCGTGTTGGTGATGTCATTGGCAATGTCACCGTGGTGCAGAGTTTCTCTCGACTTGCCGCCGAAGTCGATGCCATGCGCACATTGATGGGCAACCTGTTGTCCGCTCAATATCCGGTACTGACTTGGTGGGGCATCCTCACGGTTTTGCAGCGTGCTGCCGCGACGATTGCCATGGTCGTCATCTTTGCTGCAGGCGCCACTCTTGCAGCCCGAGGCGAGTTGACTGTTGGCGAAATCGTCAGCTTCGTCGCCTTCGCCAACCTACTGATCGGCAAGCTCGATGAGATTTCAGGCTTTGTCATGCAGTTGCACCAGGGCGCACCGGCACTGAGTAACTTCTTCAAGCTGTTGGATGAAACCTCCGAAGTCACGGACAAGCCCGACGCCATCGCCCTTCCCGCCCCAACGAAGGGGCACATCGTCTACGATAACGTCACATTTGAATTCCCAGACAAAGCCGCCGGCGTTTACAACATTTCATTTGAAGCAAGGCCCGGTGAGACCGTCGCACTCGTCGGCCCAACGGGCGCGGGCAAAACAACTGCTCTGGCGCTGTTGCAACGTTTGCGCACGCCGCAGGCCGGCCGCATCCGCATCGATGGTCACGACAGTACTAATATCACGCTAAAATCCCTACGCGACGCCATTGCAGTTGTGTTCCAGGATTCGGGCCTGTTCAATCGGTCGATTGCAGAAAACATCAGCGTCGGCAGGGCAGACGCAACGCCAGCCGATATCGAACAGGCCGCCAAGCACGCCGAAGCCCACGATTTCATTTCGGCGAATGAGGACGGCTATGACTTTGTCATCGGCGAGCGCGGTGCCT
>JAJFHI010000448.1 GCA_021775715.1 Hyphomicrobiaceae bacterium
CTGATGCCAGCAAGTGGCTGTCGGAACGTGGTTATGATGAGAAGTATGGCGCGCGGCCGCTGGCTCGTGTCATTCAAGAGCACATCAAAAAACCGCTTGCCGACGAGCTTCTGTTTGGCAAGTTGCTCAAAGGTGGCACGGTCAAAGTCGTTGTCGAAGGCACACCGCCAGATGACAAGTTGAGCTTTGAGTATCTGCCGCTTGCTCCAGGTGCAAAACCGAAAGGTGATGTCGAGGATGGCGACGATGATATTGAAGCCAAGGACAAAGATGACAAGCCGCAAAAGGCGCTTGTCGATGCTGGCAGTCGCAAGGCGTTGCCCGGGCCGAAGTCGAAAGGCAAAGGTTCACGCAGCAGCAACGGATCGTCGTCTGGATCTAAAACAACGGCCGTGCCGCGTGTGCCACGCAAGCGCAGCGACGACTAAGTCCGAAAGCGCGGCCTCTTTATTGGTCTCAAAATGTCAGCAAGCCCCCGACAATTCGTACGGGGGCTTGTTGCGTTGTGGGCGGTGTGTGCGTTCGTGCTGACGGTTCCTCAGACTATGCTATGTCATGGATTGGCATGATGTTGCATGCCATCTTGCCAAGAGCCCACCCGTGACGAAGACGCCAAGCACCAACACCGTTCCAGACGATGATGCCATTGCCCCGCCTGCTTGGGCTGAGCATGCGACGTCGGCTGAAGCGTTCTGGCGGGGTGCGCGCCGCGGTGTCCAGGCGCCAGGCCTGATCCTCGTGCTGACCTCGGTCGGCTTCGGCGCGTTGGCACACGATGCCGAACTTTCGTTGTTCAACACCTTGGCGATGATGGTTGTGTTCTTCGCGCTTCCGGCGCAAGTCGTGCTCGTTGATCAGATTTCTCGCGGTGCGTCACTGTTGGCCGGTTGTTTGGCGGTGACATTGACGGGCGTGCGGCTGCTGCCGATGACAGTGACGCTGATGCCGTACTTGAAAGCGGGACGGCCGGGACTTTTGTGCGCGCTATTTGCCGCTCACTTTGTTGCCGTGACGGCTTGGATCGAAGGTATGCGCTGGGTACCGCCTTTGCCGAACCATCTGCGCATGCCGCACTTCACAGGGATTGGCGTCGCGCTGCTTTTGGCGACGATGGTTGGTTCTGCCGTCGGCCACCAGATTGCAGGCGTTCTGCCGACTAGCCTAGCGCGCGTGTTGCCGTTTTTGTCGCCAATCTACTTTTTGATCTCGATGTTGGCATCGGCGCGGACGGTTGCACAGCACCTGCCGATTATTGCGGGTTTGGTAATCGGTCCGTTGGTGTATCTCGTTGTGCCGGAGCTTGATCTCGTTCTAGCGGGGCTAGTCGGTGGCACGCTCGCGCACTTCGGCGCCAAGAGGTTTGACGATGGCTGAAGGGATCAACACATGGGCGGGGTTCGGATTTCTACTCGCAATTGCGCTTCTGGCGCATGAGCCGTGGCGATGGTTGGGGCTATATCTTGGCCGTCGTGTTTCTGTCGATGGCGAGTTGTTTCAGTGGATCAAGGCGGTTTCGACGGCGTTGGTATCAGCGCTGGTCATGCGGTTGATGTTATTTCCGCCGGAAGGGCTTGGCGAGATGAGTTTGGCTGCCCGGCTGGTTGGTATTGTTGCCGGTGTTGCGGTGTTCTGGATTGCTGGCCGACACGTGGCGATAGGTGTTGCGGGTGGCACAATCGCATTATTTTTTGCAGGCCTTGTCCTCGGTTAACCGACCGGGCGGGCTAGTGTCATGAAAAGGCTTGCAAAAACAACCTCCTGTCGCGGCTAAAAAAAATCACACTACACCCCAAGGAAAGCCGCACGACGCCCGTCTAATATGGCAGGACACACCACTAGAGCGCGGCAGGGATGGGCGGGGGGTCGCAGCATCGCGCGTTGGTTTGCCGTAGGTGTTTTTGAGTGTCTGTTTAACAAAAACCGTTGAAAGCGCTCCCGCTTCCAATTCAATCTGACAGACTCTAGCAGGTGAAACAGGGTGG
This sequence comes from Hyphomicrobiaceae bacterium, assembly GCA_021775715.1. Taxonomy (GTDB): domain Bacteria; phylum Pseudomonadota; class Alphaproteobacteria; order Rhizobiales; family Hyphomicrobiaceae; genus JAJFHI01. Next base: position 1,983 of record JAJFHI010000448.1, read on the forward strand.
CAGACGGAAGCGAAATCGATGTGAGGCAAGATACGGATGCGGCGCTGTGTGAGCGTGCCGCTGACGGCTGCCGCGCGTCGTTTGAAGCACTTCTGAATCGCCATTACGACCGCATCTACCAAACAGCATGGCGGTTTTGTGGGGCGGCTGCCATGGCCGAAGATGTGACGCAGGACGTCGTTGTCAAGATTGCCAAAGCTATCCGCGGGTTTCGCGGTGAGGCGGCTTTTACAACCTGGGTCTATCGCATCACCTACACGACCGCGATTGATTACTTGCGCGTGGCCCAAAGGACTGAGGCCGTTGCGCCGTCAAACTTGATGACACTTGTTGACACGATGCCTGAAACATTGCGCCCAATCACACCGGAAGAGGCCGCCATCAACGCCGATCTCTGGGCGTCGGTGTTGGGGCTAAGCGAGAAGCAACGCGATGCTGTGTTGCTTGTTTATGCCGAAGACCTGTCACATGCACGAGCCGCCGAGGTTATGGGTTGTAGTGAAAAAACCGTCTCGTGGCATTTGTTCGAAGCGAAAAAGCGTCTGAAGGTGAAGCTGGAGGCGCAGGG
>JAJFHI010000449.1 GCA_021775715.1 Hyphomicrobiaceae bacterium
CCGCAACGGTTTTTTGATATGCTTTCGGGTCTTGGAGCGACGGTCGCAGCCGAGATGGCGTATGTTGACCACCACGCCTATACCGAGACTGATGTCGACACGCTGTTGACGCTGCGCGCGCGTCATGACGCTGTTTTGGTAACAACAGAAAAGGACATGGCGCGGCTCGCGAACCTTGCGAACGCGGCGCCAAACCTCAACCGCCTCGCCGACCGGGCCCGCACGCTTGGCATCGAAATTTCTTTCGATGCGGCCAACACAGTGCGGTTTTCGAGCTTGCTTGACGCCGCAATTACAACAGGCGGGTATCGCAATGGAAATTTCAGGCGCTAACAGTACACCCACGCGCGCACAAAACCTCAGCGAGGCAAACCGCAATGATACGTTTGTTGCTGACCACAGGACGCGGGCCCGCCGAGTGCCGCCTCGCGCTGGCCAACACATTGGCGGCATTAAAGTCCGACGCCGAAGCTGCTGGCCTTGATATCGATGTCGCTGAAGGATCGGCGCCAGACAAACACGGACCGACATCAGCTATCGTAGTTCTTCACGGTGACGGCGCGGAGAAATTTGCCAAGGGCTGGACCGGCTCTATTCAGTGGATCGCGCAAAGCCCGATCCGGCCACACCATAAACGCAAAAACTGGTTCATCGGCATTTTCTCGTTGCCAGAAATGGCGGACGTATCTGATCAGTTAAACCCAGGTGACGTGCGTTTTGACACGTTCGCAGCGGGTGGTCCGGGCGGCCAACACCAGAACAAAACTGAAAGTGCGGTCAGAGCGACACACACCCCAACGGGGCTCGCCGTTGTTGCCCGCGAGGAACGATCGCAGCACCGGAACAAGGCATTGGCGATGGAACGCCTCGGCGCATTGCTAAAACTATCGAAAGACTTGGCCGCAATTTCGGACCGGCAAAGCACGCACGATACGCACGACCAGTTGGAACGCGGCAGCCCTGTAAAAGTGTTCCGTGGATCAAAATTCAAATTAGATTAGACGTACAGGATCCGGCAAACAGACACGTCAATTTGGGCGACGATCTAGGTCGTCTTTCCGCGCTCGCGCAACTCGCTGTAGCGCTGCCAAGATACCTCTGCCGATACAAAGGCTTCCTGCAGGTCAACGCTCCAGTATTTGAGGTCGGCAAGCGCGATGGGTTGGCCCGTCACAGCGCAATGAACGAATTCTCCCGGTGTAACAACCTGGAATTCGCCATCGAGATAGCGGACCTTCGCCTCACCCTCAAAACCGAAAAAATTTTCTAAGCGATTCATTAAACCGACTGCCTTGCGATTGTCCGTACGTCTTCTTTAAAGGTTTTCAGTGGCCAAAATCCAATTTGCTTGTGTGTCCACCACCATCAAGCCAGCTTCTCTACAAGCGCGAAAGGACAAGACCGTCAAGCCAGTTTCATAAGCGAAGCCGATAATGCCAACCTAACACAGGCTTTTCCACGGCGTGTCAGAGAACCAGTTATTACACGACAATTGTATGCAAGTTGACCACTATCGGACGCTGCAACGGCTTATTACTTCCGAGCTAGAACAAGTCGCCCTGCCCACCTTTTCTGTCGGTTCGTGCTGTTCGGCGCCGTGTCTTTGTCGGCACAGTTGGTGCAGCCGGGGAGGCGTTGCCATCTCCCGATACCGACTGAGGCTCGGGCCCCACTGCTCCCGGTCCGGAACCATCAGGCCGGACGGACAGGCGTCCATCATGAAATTCAACATTGAGTTGAGGAGCCGCCATGGCCGTCGCAACATCGCGAACCATGCGTCCATCGTTATCTCTGATGAGAGCAAAACCACGCGACAAAACGCTCTGATAGCTGAGGGATTTTAGCATCTGGGCCGCCCCTTGGAGCCGCTGACGGCGGGCCTGTGTGCGGGTACGTAAAGCCTGTCCCTGCCGCCCATCCAGAACCTGCAGGCGGTCGCGCCCGCGCTCAAGCCGCACGGACAAGAGCCGCGGGCTAAGCCGGCCTGCCACACGCGCCTGGCGGGTGTGATGAGCGCGCGTGTTTGCCAACAGCGCCCGGCCAAGCCGCTTGTCAGCGGCATCAAATCTCTGGCGCGGCAGAGCAAGCAAGTCGTCACGGCTTGGCAGACCACGGGCTGCGGCCTTCAAGTGCGTGCGGGCGGCCTCAAGCTGACGACGGATTACCGTGGCGAGGCGATTGCCAAGCCCGCCCATCCGCTCAATCAAATCACCATAATGTGGAACAGCCCATTCGGCGGCTTTCGTTGGCGTCGGCGCACGGGCATCGGCTGCCAGGTCGATCAACGTCCAGTCGGTCTCGTGGCCGACGGCAGAAATCAATGGAATGTCGCTGGCTGCCGCCGCACGCACAACGACTTCATCGTTGAAGCCCCACAGATCCTCAAGGCTGCCGCCGCCGCGGGCAACGATCAACACATCGGGTCTTGGTAACGCGCCACCCGACGCAAATCTGTTAAAACCAGCAATGGCGGCAGCCACTTCTGCACCTGACGTTTCGCCTTGCACACGCACGGGCCACACAACAACGCGGGTTGGAAATCGTTCGTTGAAGCCTGCCAGCATGTCGCGAATAACGGCACCTGTTGGGCTTGTGACAATGCCGACAACGCTGGGCAGAAACGGCACTGGCTTTTTGCGTTCCGGCGCAAACAAGCCTTCGGCGGCGAATTTCTTTTTGCGCTCTTCGAGTAGCGCCATCAACGCACCGACACCTGCCGGTTCCAATCGCTCAACAACGATTTGATATTTCGATGCGCCGGGATAGGACGTCACGCGACCATGGGCGATGACTTCCATGCCCTCGTCAGGTTTGACCTTGAGTTTGGAGAAAACGCCGCGCCAGACGACGGCGTCGATCTTCGCCTTTTCATCTTTCAGCGCAAAATAACAATGTCCGGATGCATGCGGTCCGCGATAGCCAGACACTTCACCGCGCACACGCACATAGCCGAAGCCGTCTTCAAGCGACCGCTTGATGGCGCCCGACAACTCCGTTACGGAGAATTCCGGCGCATTTCCACCATCCGCCTTGGGAACACCGCTTTCAGGCGGTTTGGAGTTTTGCGTGTTTCTAGCCAATGAGCGATCCTTAGGCGCCGAGCGAATGCCGTAAGATTAGGAACGAGCAGCGCAGAATGCGAGTTTGTTCTTGAGATATTCGATGCTACATCAGGCGGCGCTAGGCAAGGCGGCTAACAAAGAAACATACGGAAATCTGTGAAAGGGCAAGCGGCTATGAATGTTTTGTTGATCGGGGGCGGAGGTCGGGAACATGCACTTGGCTGGGCATTGGCCAAAAGCCCGTTGATCAACCAACTTTTTGCCGCACCTGGAAACGCTGGAATGGGCGATATAGCAACCTGTGTTGTGCTTGACGTCGGTGATCACGCCGCTGTTGTCAACTTCTGCCGCACCAACACAATCGAACTGGTCGTTGTCGGCCCTGAAGCACCGCTTGTAGCAGGCCTTGCCGACGACCTCCGAGCCGCCAGCATCAAGGTATTTGGCCCATCCAAAGCAGCCGCCCAATTAGAAGGTTCGAAAAGCTTCACCAAGGCGCTGTGCGATGAGCGCAATATTCCAACAGCTGCCTATGGTCATTTCACGAACGCGGCTGATGCCAAGGCCTACATCGAAAAACACTCCGCGCCGATCGTCATCAAGGCGGATGGTCTGGCGGCCGGCAAAGGCGTCATCATGGCAAGAACCAACGACAAAGCGTTTGCCGCCATCGACGACTGTTTTGATGGAGCGTTTGGCGCAGCCGGTGCTGAAGTTGTGATTGAGGAATGGCTCGAAGGCGAAGAGGCTAGCTTCTTTGTTCTGACCGACGGCAAGACGATGGTCCCGTTTGGCACAGCGCAAGACCACAAACGTGTTGGTGACGGCGACACCGGTCCCAACACCGGCGGAATGGGCGCTTATTCGCCGGCACCGGTACTGACGCCTGAGTTGATCCAGCAAACACTGGACGAGATTATCGCACCAACCGTGACTGGCATGGCCGCGCGTGGCACCCCATATCAGGGCGTACTCTACGCGGGGCTGATGATCACAAAGGACGGGCCGAAGCTGATTGAATACAACGTCCGCTTTGGCGATCCCGAATGCCAAGTTTTGATGATGCGCTTAAAGTCGGATTTACTGAAAGCGCTCAACGCCGCCGCTGAAGGCAGCCTCGATGCCATCAAGCCGGAGTGGCACGGCGATGCCGCCCTGACGGTCGTAATGGCCGCGCAAGGCTATCCCGGCACACCGAAGAAAGGCACCGAGATCCGTGGTCTTGATACAGCCTCCGACACCGACGGCGTCGAGATTTTTCACGCTGGCACCAAACGCGACGGCGATAAACTTTGTGCTGCGGGCGGGCGTGTATTGAATATTACGAGCATTGGCGAATCCGTCGGCGAAGCACAGAAACATGCCTATGCCGCGATTGAAAAGGTCGACTGGCCGGAAGGGTTCTGCCGCACGGACATTGGCTACCGCGCCATCGCACGAGAAAACGGTGAGGACTAACAAGACGGTATGAGCAAAAAAAACCGCAAGTCCGGCAAGCTGGCGTCAAAGACACCGCCGCCCAAACCTCTCGCAAAAATGCCTTCGATTGCTTTGGCTCTGGGAGGTGGTGGCGCACGCGGCCTGGCTCACCTGTTGATGCTCGAAGTGTTCGACGAACTCGACCTTAAGCCGAATGTGATGGCAGGCACGTCGATTGGCGCGATCTTCGGTGCTGCCTATGCGTCAGGGCTATCAGCAGCGCAGATCCGCGCTCATACGGAAGAAATTCTCAGCCACCGCACG
>JAJFHI010000450.1 GCA_021775715.1 Hyphomicrobiaceae bacterium
TGATAAACAATATCGGCATCCCAGGTGATGAATTTGAGTTTTTTGACGGAAGCGGTGGTTTTGATACCGTTGCAACAAATAAAGCTGTTATTCAAATGCTTGAGTATATTAGTAGACAGTCGTTTTTCCCTGACTATCTAGGGTTATTACCAATACTGGCTGTAGATGGCTCATTAGCATTTGTGACAGATTTTGAATCTGATACATCATTAGCTGGCGCAAAGGGAAATGTATATGCCAAGACTGGGACCAAGATTACAGGAAGCCCTGATGGCTTATTTCTTGATGGTCAGGCACTGGGTGGATATATAGATACCAAGAGTGGGAAACGTCTTATGTTTCATTTAGCGGTAAATAATATTCCATTAGGCTTTGATATTACAAATGTGCAACAAGTGTTTCAAGATCAGGGAACAATAACAGCCATCATTTGGCGTGATAATTAGTTTTTAGGAGTAAATATGAGTAAATATTTTATTTCTCTGATCTTATTGCTTTCAGTATTATCTGTTGGCGGCTGCAATAATATGGGCTCTGAAGGTCAGCCCATTCCTGATGAAATAAGAGCAATCTTTAAGAAACCATTATACGACGGGGCAATTTGGGCTCTTCGTGTAGTAGATGTGGAAACAGGCGAAGTTGTTTATAATCAACGCTCAGATGACAAACTCTTTATTGCTTCTGTTAGAAAAGTTTTCACAACAGCTCAAGCACTTGATGCTCTTGGGCAAGGTCATATGTTTAGAACCCCGATTCATAGACAAGGCTCCATAGACACCCAAGGTGTGCTTAATGGCGATCTTATTCTTTTAGCGACTGGTGATTTTACTATGGGAGGTCGCAGGCTTCCTAACAACACAATGGATATTGTTGATTTTGACCATAATGAAGCGGATATTTTTGGAAATGCTGAGCTTACTACACCCAACCCGCTTCAGGGATATAAGAACCTTGCTAAACAAATTGCTGATAGTGGTATAAAAAGAATTACGGGCGAGATTATTATTGATGACAGATTATTTGAGCCTTATTTCTTTAGAGGACAATATGATATCAGATCAATCTTTGTAAACGACGATGTTGTTGATGTTATTATAGATCCAGGTGAGCCTGCAATTGTAGACTGGAGACCTAAGTCTGCTGCATTTGATGTGGAGTCTTCCGTTGAGACTTTGGCCTCAGGCATGGTAAATACGGTAGAGGTTGATCCTTTATTGCCAGAGTGTTTTGGTCTGGAAGGTTGTAAGGGAGAAGTTTTAGGAGAGATATCTCCTGATGTGATTCCTCCATTAACTCAAGAGTTCCCAATAGTACAGACTTTTAGAATCACTGACCCGTCTTCTTATGCCCGTACGGTGTTAATTGAAGCTTTAATAGAAGAAGGGGTTCAAGTTGATGCCCCTGTCATTGGAAAAAACCCTTCACAGCTTCTTCCTCTCCAAAACTCATATACTGCTGATACTATCTTGGCAGAGTTGGTATCTCTTCCTTTTTCTCAATATCAAAAGCTTGTCTTGAAAGTAAGCTATAACATTGGCTCTGAAACTAGTCTACTTCTCTGGGGGCTTACTCAGGGAGTTGATAATATGGATGATACGCTTTTGGCCGAAAGAAATAATCTTATTCAAAATATAGGAATACCGGGTGAGGATTTTTCCTTTGTTGATGGTAGCGGCGGGGGAGAGACTCAGGCAACAGCTAAAGCACTTATCCAGATGCTCGAATATATCAAAAAGCAACCTTTCTTTCCAAATTATCTTCAATTACTGCCCATACTCGGCGTAGATGGAACCCTTTCATTTGTAACTGATTTTGAAGCGGATCCAACACTTGCTGGTGCAAAAGGAAATGTTTTTGCAAAAACTGGTACGTTTGCCGAAGGAGATGAGACTGGAATAGTAATCAGAGGTAGGGCGCTGTCAGGATATATAGATACAAAAAGCGGAAGACGGTTGATGTTTGGTATGATAGTCAATAATGTTCCGATAGGTCAGGATATTCAGGGTCTATTTACCGTATCTCAGGATCAGGGCACAATCTCTGCAATCATCTGGCGGGATAATTAGTTTCAATTATATAACGGAGACAATAGGTGGTGAAAAAATATCGGATTTTATTATCAATTTTTTTGATAGTCGCTTTCTTCTCTATAGGCGGTTGCAATAAAAATAGCAACAATTCCCAAGCGATACCGGATGAGATTTTAGAAATTATGAATAAGCCCAGATATGCGGATGCTGTCTGGAGCTTGAGGGTTGTTGACCTTGATACTGGAGAGTTGATCTATAACTTAGAGCCTAATTTGGTTCTTCTTACAGGTTCACTTAGAAAAGCCTTTTCATCAGGCTTGTCACTTGATGAGTTAGGTGTTGACCATAGATTTAAAACCCCTGTACATCGTCAGGGCAGTGTCGATGGGGAAGGTGTTTTGCAAGGTAATCTTATATTCGTTGCAGATGGAGATTTAACCCTAGGTGGTCGAGTAACTCCAGAGGATACTATACAGTTCACAGACTTTGACCATGTTGATGCTAACGCCTTAGGCAGCGCAGTGTTGACTCCCCAAGACCCTCTTACAGGTTTGAATAATTTAGCTCAGCAAGTTGCAGATTCAGGGATTAAAGAGATAAATGGTGATGTCATTGTCGACGCTCGGCTTTTCGATGAATTTGTAGTTCCAAATAGAAACAGGCTGATTTCTCCAATTATTGTAAATGAAAATTTAATTGATGTTACGATTGTCCCAACAGAACCCGGCCAGCCAGCTATTGTTGACTGGCGACCAAAGAGCGCTGCTTTTGAAATTAATGCAAATGTAATGACAGTAGGGCAGGGTGAGGAACTCGACATCGAACTCTCTGAACCAGACTCGTCATGTTTTGAATCACAAGCATGTACTGGAGTTGTTCAAGGAGTTATACCCGCTGGTTTTAAACCTGATTTGCCTGAAGTGGAGACTCTTGTGCAAACTATTCAAATCGAAAATCCCTCTGCATATGCTCGAACCACATTTATTGAAGCGCTTAATAAGGCAGGAGTAACAGTAAACACTAATTTAGTCGGACCAAACCCTGTCACGGAACTCCGACCTCCAAAT
>JAJFHI010000046.1 GCA_021775715.1 Hyphomicrobiaceae bacterium
TGCTCGGCTACAACATAAAAAGCAGTGCACAGCTAAAAAAATTGACCGCCGATTTGAAAGCGGCCGGGAAAAACCACCTAGCCCCATTCATTGGCGTCGACCAGGAAGGTGGCCTCGTACAGCGGTTGGGACCCAAACAGGGTCTCAGAAAATACCCTTCCGCTGCAACCATTGCCAAAAGCGGAACACCGGAAGCGGCACGACAGGTGTATCAAAGCATGGCGCGCGGTCTAGCTGACCACGGCCTCAACCTCAACTTCGGACCGGTCGTCGACTTGTCCATAAACAAAAGAAATCCCGTGATCGTCCGGCCCGGCCGCAGCTACGGCTCATCACCCGATCGAGTTGCCGAGTACGCCGGCGCATTCATCGATGCCCACGCTAGCAATGGTGTGTTAACCGCCGCCAAACACTTCCCCGGCCACGGCTCCAGCAAATCAGACAGTCACAAGGGCTTTGTCGACATCACGCGGACCTGGTCGGAAAGCGAATTGATCCCCTACCTAAAACTCGTTCGCAACGGCAAGCTCGATATGGTGATGGTCGGCCATCTGTTCCTTGGACGGTTTGCAACGACTACGGGACGTGATCCTGCAACGCTTTCTAACGGCATCGTCAATGGGTTGTTGCGCAAGAAACTGGGCTTCAATGGTGTCGTCATTACAGATGATTTTTACATGGCCGCCATTCGCAAACACTACAGCCTTGAAGAAAGCTTCATTCGAGCGATCAACGCCGGCAACGACGTCATCATGCTGACAGGCGTGAAAGGCCGCAGCGCCGACCCCGACAAGCTTCACGCAATACTGCGCCACGCCGTAGATACTGGCCGTATCTCGATAGCGCGCGTGAAACAAAGCTACGATCGTATTGTACGGTTAAAGCGGCAATTGTTCGTGCGCCAGGACCGCGCGCGGGAAACACGCAAAGCGGAGAAATAAGCGGAGGTTGCGTGAACCAGAATTAGTGGCGCGCGACATCCATAACACCACGCCCAAACGTATCTTACTTCTTGTCGTGACCGACAGGGTTCATCCACATATGCACCGGCTGATATTTAAAGCTGCGCCGAACCGGATTACAAAAACCACACCGGTGGGGGGACCGATGTGGTTAGGGTAGGCGCTGGCCGATCTAGATAAACCAGCGCCGCCTGCAATTGAGAGTGTAGGAGGCCACTCTCTGAGAACTCTTTATCTTCGGCTAGAGGCCAGCCTTCTTGGCGCACTCGGTAAGCTGTTTTTCGCGGGTCTGGGCCGATTCCTTCCAGACTGATGCCGGCACTGTTTTGCACCAGTTCATGTGTGCTTTGAGGTTCGAACTCCAGGGAGCACCTTCAAAACCACATTTAAGGCGCTCGTTTTCCTGTTGCTGTTTCAAAGATGTCGTTGCATACCACTGGCAACTGGCCTGGGCCGACGCTGCTGTTGGCAGAATTGCAATAGCTGCAACTGCACAAAGCGCTGTAACTGAGGCCCCAAATTTCCAAGTCGTCATCGTCGTTCCACCTTTTAAGCCTGGTTCCCGTTTGAGCCGCTAACACTGACATATCCGCGCTCAATCCGTCGTTATCGTGGCCCTGACATTACCCCTGTCAATATGAACCGTGTCTGAATAAGGCCACACCCCGGCGTTCATCAACACGGCTGCGCGCGCAGCGGCACTCTAACCCTCAATAATAACAGGCATTTTTCATCGTGGACGGCGTGTCATGCTGCCACGCAAATGAACAGAATCAAGCTAGCTTCAGGTCTTCGAAATCGTTTTCCTTGGCCATACAATTCTCAGGACACCTGTCGTAATGCCGCCCGCTGCTGCCCCGCAAACACTGTTTGATGCCAATTTCAGCCAGGCCCGCGATCCACAAAGTGTTCTGGAAACAGTCTTTGGCTACAAAGACTTTCGCCTCAACCAGAAAGACATCATTGGCGCCCTGACGGCAGGCCGCGACGTACTCGCACTAATGCCAACGGGCGGTGGCAAATCACTTTGCTATCAGGTGCCCGCCCTCGTGATGCAGGGCACCGCAATTGTCGTCTCGCCTTTGATCGCACTGATGCAGGATCAGGTGGATGCGTTGCATCAAGCCGGTGTGCAGGCCGCTTTCCTTAACTCGACACAGACCTGGGAAGAGCAATGCAACATCCGCGATGCGCTCGCCGATGGGCATCTAGATCTACTCTATGTCGCACCGGAACGACTGTTGAGCGACGGGACGATGGCGCTGTTGGAGCGCGCGAAGATTTCCCTATTTGCCATCGACGAAGCGCACTGCGTATCGCAATGGGGGCACGACTTTCGGCCGGAGTATCGCCAACTGCGCGTCTTGGCCGAACGCTTCCCCGGTGTGCCACGGATTGCACTAACAGCGACGGCCGACGAACGCACTCGCCAGGAAATCGTCACGGAGCTAAAACTCGAAAACGCCGATTGCTTCATTTCCAGTTTTGACCGCCCAAACATTCGCTATGCGATAGCGGAGTCCGGCTCGATGAGTTCGCGTGAAAAACTTTGGCGCTTTATTGAAACCGAACATGCAAATGACGCCGGTATTGTCTATTGCCTGTCCCGGCGCCAAACCGAAGAGACCGCCGCCTGGCTGACCAAAAAGGGCCGTGACGCGAAGGCGTATCACGCTGGTCTGCCGCCTGAGACGCGGCGGACGGTGCAACAGCGCTTTCTGTCTGACGACGGCGTCATCGTTGTTGCGACGATTGCTTTTGGAATGGGCATCGACAAACCGGATGTGAGATTTGTCGCGCACCTCAGTCTACCTAAATCCGTCGAAGCCTACTATCAGGAGACCGGACGCGCCGGGCGCGATGGAGAACCCGCCAATGCCTGGATGGCATTTGGCCTGCAGGACATCATCCAACAGCGCCAATGGATTGCACAGTCGGAAGGCAGCGAAACCTTCAAAATGGTGCAGCGGCAAAAACTCGAAGCGTTGATCGGGCTTTGCGAGATGACGACGTGTCGTCGCCAACCATTGCTAGCCTATTTCGGGGAAGCCAATACGCCTCCATGTGGCAACTGCGACAACTGCCTGTCGCCGCCGGAAACGATCGATGGCACCGTGCTCGCACAAAAAGCATTATCGGCAGTTTACAAAACCGGCCAGGGTTTCGGCGTGACGTACGTTGTCGATGTACTGCTTGGCAAAGACGACGAACGCGTCGTGCGCAACGGCCACGATCGAACGAGCGTGTTTGGCGTTGGTGGTGACACGGACGTTCATACCTGGCGGGCGTTGTTCCGCCAGCTAGCCGCCGCCGGACATCTGGCCTCCGACGATGAAGGCCACGGCACGCTGCAACTGGCGGCGAGTGCGCGGCCTATCTTGCGCGGCGAAGAAACGTTTTATATGCGTAAAGTGGCACCACGACCAAAGCGCGAAAAGACATCAAAACGATCCGGCAGCAAGGCGGCAGCAAAAGTTGATGCCAAAGATCAATCGCTCTACGACGCTCTCAAGGCTCGACGAACCGAGCTTGCGCGCGAGGCCAACGTTCCGCCGTATGTCATCTGTCACGACAAGACACTTGTCGAGCTCGCCGAACGCCGCCCGGCGCAAAAATCAGCGCTTGGCGATATCACCGGACTTGGCGCCAGCAAAATCAAACGCTACGGCGACGACCTGATCGCCGTTATCACCAACACAGATCCACCTGACCCGCGCCTCAACAACAAGTTGTCACCAACCGCCAATCAGACATTGGCGTTGCATTTCGAAGGGCTTGACGTGTCGGCGATCGCGGAAACACGGGGCGTCGAGGAAACCACAGTGTTTGGACATCTGGCAGACGCCATTTCGGCCGGCCTCGTCCAGCTGTCAGACGTTGTCGATCTCGATGCTGCCGGCCTCGACGAAATTCATGCAGCATTTGAACAGTGCGCCACACTAGAGTCGGGCAAACTGGGCCCCGCCCACACTGCCCTGGAAGGACGTCACGATTACGCCGTCCTACGCTGTGTGCTCGCCGAATTAGCCTGATAAAACAGCCGTTTGTGCGCTACCCTTGCACAGAGGTCACAGGCGTCGCGAAAATCACACAGTACTTATATCCAAACTGGTCTAACGGATTGCCATTGCCTTGCCATAACTATGGGAAACCTGTGAGGTTGAGGGAAACGGGAGGCTTTTACGTATGACGACGACAACCCCATCTTGGCGGGCCATGGGTGTGGCTTGTGGGACGCTTGCGCTTGCAAGCTTTGGCCTCACTGGCTGCTCGTCGAATAATTCCCTGCCCTCACCAGATGGAGGGGTGAATGTTGGCGCGTCGTCAAACTTGCGCAAGCTTGTTCCGGCCGCACAACTCGAAGCGTCCGCCGCCGGGCAATACAATGGCATTCTACAAAAGGCCCAAGCGAAAGGCGCACTGGCTCCCAACAGTGACCGCCAGGTTCAACGTCTGCGTTTGATTGCCAAGAAAATTACGCCTTACAGTCAGAAGTTCAATTTGCGCTCCGGCGGCTGGAAGTGGGAGGTCAACCTCATCCACTCGGACCAAATCAACGCCTTCTGCATGCCGGGCGGCAAGATCGCGTTTTATTCTGCCATTCTGGACAAACTGAAACTCACCGACGACGAAGTCGCCGTTATCATGGGGCATGAGATTGCCCATGCCCTACGCGAACACGCACGTGCGCAAATCGCCAAAACACAATTGACCGGAGTTGGCACCGGCATTGCGACAGCAGTACTCGGCGACACAACGGGCTCCCTGCTCAAATCCGGCGCACAGCTGCTAACCTTAAAGTATTCCCGAGACGACGAATCCGATGCAGATCTCGTCGGCCTCGAACTTGCTGCACGTGCTGGTTATGACCCACGCGCGGGCGTGACCTTGTGGCAGAAGATGTCAGCCGCCGCCGGTGGCGCACCGCTTGAGTTTCTCTCAACGCACCCGGCAGGCCAGACCCGGATCTCCAACATCCAGAAAAACCTGCCTGCTGTTATGCCGCTCTACGAAAAAGCCCGCGGTGGCAAGAAGACAGCCCAAGCCAAGCCCACGAAGTCGTGACTCGGAT
>JAJFHI010000451.1 GCA_021775715.1 Hyphomicrobiaceae bacterium
CGCATCCAGCTTTTTGTAAAACTCATTGATCCAACTCCTTACCACCCGTACTCAGCCGCACACGCTTGTGCCGCTGCTTCCCGTTAGGATCGCGTGTCGTTCCCACGCTCGGCCCGAAGGCGGGCGAAGGGTTAAAGCCGAATTTTTTGTGGAGTCAGTAATTTATTTAGTTTGGTTAATACGCATGTTTTCAAGCGACCTAAGTGGCGGAACACGCTCGGTCATCTTGGTTAACTTGTCGCACCAACAACAAGAGGCGTGTTACTTTGAGTAACTTCGGAGGTGAATCGGCTCTACTTGCCTTGCAAGTGGCAAATACCGAACGTCAAAACGAGCACATGACTTGATCAATTCTGTGCCCACATTAGCCTGCCCAAGAATTCGCGCCTGCGACATTCTCACAGCATGTTTGGGTATCGGTGCGTTCAAGCTAATTGGCGGAGGCCGGAAAAAACGACCGCGACAAGCATTGCGACAAGCGCCGAAACCATCCCAAACAAACCTGCCGTCCAGGGCAGTAAGCCCCACCAATTTGCAAGTGGTTGGGTATGAGTAGTTAACGTGGCCCAAGCATCGGTTGCATTGGCCGGAGCCGCACTCCGCCACAGAGAAAGCAGTTCATAATAGTCCGCGATCGCATATGCACTTGCATCAGACAGCGGCGAAGTCAGATGGAAGAACACAACCGGTGCAAACATAGTGCCCAAGAGATAGAGCAGCGAGAGCCCACCACCGACCCACAATCCGCAAAGGGCTGCTCCGGCTGGAAGCGTGGTGGCGAATAGCGACAAGGCAAAGACTGGCAGGACAGAACCGGCCATCACGCTGAAACAGCCGAGAACTAAGTGATAGGCTTTGCCTTCGAAGTACGGTGCGATAAGTGCCGCCCCTGCAACAACCGCAACGGCAAGAACTGTAGCGACCGTTTCTATCCTCCGCATTTTACGTAGGTGATCGGCTGTTGCTGATAATGCCGGCACGTCGCCGAGCTCAAGGCTGTTGCCGGTCCGGTCGACCAACAAACAATCGCATAACGCCTGTTTCAAGGATTGCAGCAAAACCATCGCCGTCGCCAGAAAAGCGGCACAAAGCCCAGCGCCAATCAAAACCCAAAGCCAAATCGGGGCTCTGGCTGCTGCCAGCGCCAACGGAAGAACCTGTGGACCGGACACATTGATGTCGTCGACGCGGAGCGTCCCGGGAAAATCTGGCAGAGCCGCACACGCTTCGGCCACCGGCTTCAGGTCGTTGCCGGCCCGTCCACAAATTTCAACGATATTGGCATCAAGCGGGAGAGACACAAGCCAAGCCGGCAATTCCAACGGCGCTTGGTTCACAAGGTCACGAAACACGGCCAACTTGGCCAGCGTGGCTAGTACGGGCGCAGTGATAATCAGTGTTGCCACACATACGAGTGCCCACAATAAAACCGCAGACGTGCGCCGATGAGAGACGCCAAGATTTGCAGAGACCGCAGGGCCGCGATCGTTCAAGCCAAAGAGTGACGCGGAACTTATGAGATGAGGAGCAACTGCTGTTCCCAACATCAGACACAGCGTGAGGACAGCAAAATTCAAAGAACTGTAGTGCACTTCGGCACGAGCGTGCGCCTTGAACGTAACGGGATCGGCCACGCCCGCCACCAAAGCCTTATGCTCAAGGGTCGCCACCGTTTCCACTGCTGAGCCGTATCCCAGATGCGGCAACACCGCTCCGAATTCCACGACGCCAGCGAAAACTACTGTCGCAAGATACGCAGCGACAGCGATGGTGCCGCACACAATCACGGCGTACCGGAACGCCGTCGTCGATGGATTTACCAAGGCAAACAGAGCCAGTATCAAAAACACGAATAGCGACACCGGCCAAACATTGATCCCCAAAATTGTCTGAGCCGTCGATGCGAGCATCGCAACAAAAGCGGTGAGAAGGCCGCAAACAAAAAGCGTTGTTAGTGCCAGCGCGGTCCAGGTCAGGAGGGCAAAATTGAAACGACTGCGAAAATAGCCTGGTATCGACCGACCTCCGGCTTCCCGAAGTTTCGGCGCCAGCCAAATTGCATACAGCGCAAGTCCCCCGACCCACCCCAGACCAACTGCCAAGCCGTCGTAACCGAACTGATAAATGTGGCTGGCGAGCCCCAACAACATCGGCGCACCGAGAAGACCAATCGACATCCCAACGCCGAGAAGCAAGTCCCCTGACGCCAGACCCACGGTGTAGGTTTCTAGTCTTTCCCCCACTCGGCCTGAAAGAACGGCGCAAACGAGCGCGACAGATAGAACAATAGTGACGTGCGACGATGCGAAATAACCGAGCCCCAGCCCATTGATCTTCAATACGTTGAGTTGATGAACCACAGCAGGTACGCCGAACAACAGCACACCCATAAGCATTAAAATGGCTGTGATCATAATGCAGTGTTTAAGACCGACTGACCTGCTGCGGTTATCTTGTCCCATTTCGCAAGTTCCCCAGGACCCGACGCAGCATTTTTGCTGAAAACCCGGCCACGTGTTTCGTTCTCCTGCATTGTCGACGAAACACGAGTGTTGGCGCAATCTATGTCAAGCAAGCGAGCCATTGTAGCCGGAGATGGTAAATCCCGTAATACGGTCGCGCCCGTCAAATGACAGCCAACGCACACGGCACGAGACGAGATTTTGAAAAAGTAACTCGTGGAATGATCCAAAGATCCAGCCCGTGCGTTAACGGACGGTAGAAGCGAGATAGATGTAACCGGCCAAAAAGAAACGGGACGCCGCTGTTATGCGGTAATCCCGTTGCTTTCGTCTCCCCAGACTTGGGCCATTTTTTTATTTGGTGATCTGCGGCCCCTGCGTCACCTCAACGCACAATGTTTCGCAGGCGGCTGGATGTCAAGCGTTCTTCCGGACAAATAATTCAATGATCCAGGGTCTTGAAATTTAATACAAATAGAGACCTGCGATAAATTGTCTTTTGATCATTCAATGCGCAATTTTCTGCATGCGCTTTTCGTTTTCATGCTTGTATTGCGCTTGCAGCATAACACGGTTGCATTTGAGAAACATCAGACGTCAGTTTCATCCAAAAATCCTAGGATTTTCAGTTGAATTGACCCTATACTGCACTGCAACACAATCTTGTGCTGCATTTGCTGTGTTGCGGGACTACGCGATTTTGACTCGAGAGTGCATTGCTTTGCCTCAGGCAGGGCCTTCGAAGCCGAGCAATCTTTTGAAGCTGGAGAAAACGATTGAAATCTAGCGAAAAACTGTCGGAGCAAAAGCGTGGCTCGACTGCGTCCGACGAAGCATATCTACGCCTTGTCGGAGAGCGGGTACGACTACAACGCGTGCGTCTGTCAATGTCACGGAAGGTTCTTTCGCAATCTTCGGGCGTTTCCGAACGCTATCTTGCAGAACTGGAACGTGGCACCGGCAACGCTTCGCTGTTAATTCTGCGGCGCATAGCGAGCGCCATGTGCCTTAAGGTTTCAGACTTCGTTTCTGAATGCCCAGAGCGGCCCGTGGATCTAACCCTCGCTATTACACAGCTTGAGCGACTTGGCCCGAGCGATGTAATGGAAGCCCGTCGGCTGTTATGTGATCGCTACGGTGTAACAAAGACGGCATCGACCGGCCTCGTCGCGTTAATTGGATTGCGCGGCGCCGGCAAAGCTGCGATCGGCAAGCGTGCTGCAGAAATGATGGACGTTCCATTTGTCGAGCTGGACCGTGAAATCGAGCGCAACAGCGGCATGGAACTGTCGGAAATTTTTTCCACCCATGGTGAAAACGCCTACCGCGAACTTGAACTGGAAGCTTTGAAACGAGTAATTCAGACCCACGACCGCGCCATCATGACGACCGGCGGCGGTATCGTCACGTCTGAAGACAACTTCGGGCTGCTCCTGGAAAACTGCCTAACAATCTGGCTACGCGCAGAACCGGAGCAACTGATCGAACGAGCCCGCCGTGTCGTGGCTTTGCGTCCGAGCGGTTTGTCACGACAGGCCACAACGGAACTCACACTGATGTTGGAAAACCGTCAGCCACTCTACGCCCGAGCCGACGCCGGCCTCGACACCGGCCATCTTCCAGAGAATGAGCTTGCACAAAAACTCATGCAGCTGATCGCGTTTCAAGAGCAGAAGTCACCCAAGGTGTTGGTTGTTCCCGACCCAATTAGCGCGGCCCGCTAGGCGTTCGAACAGCAAAGCCAAAACCGATCTCCGGTTGGTTGAACTGTGATGGGCCAAGACATGAATATTGCAAAAATATGGTTAAGCCGCGCCCAGCGATGACACAGATGCGAGCTTAGAGCCGAGATTTCAGTGCGCGCGGTAGCTCCAATCACGCCCACTTAACACCTTAAGAATGTGAAACATGCTAGATTTCCTCAGCAAGTTTATAGCTGACGTAATCCCGCAAACGCATGGGTCCTGCCGGGCAACTCGGGAGCACATGTGTTTGTTCAATTTCGTATCTGAGTGTGAAACAGACCCGTGTCGAATAAGAGAATCCTGCTGATCATTGGCGGCGGTATCGCAGCCTACAAGTGTCTGGAGTTGATCCGGCGATTGCGCGAACAAGGCGTTGCTACCCGGACCGTCCTGACCAAAGCTGCAACGCACTTCGTGACACCTTTGTCCGTCGGTGCGCTTAGCAATGAAGCTGTTCTGACAAACCTCTTCAACCTGAATGAAGAACGCGAAATCGGACACATCCGCCTCAGCCGCGAGGCCGACCTAATCGTCGTCGCACCTGCCACCGCTGACCTCCTCGCCAAGATGGCGGGTGGCCACGCCAACGATCTTGCCTCCACCGTATTGATGGCGACGAACAAGCCCGTGTTGGCCGCCCCCGCCATGAACCCGCATATGTGGTTGCACCCTGCTACGCAACGAAACGTTGCCCAACTGGAACGCGACGGCGTCACGATTGTCGGGCCCGACGTTGGTGAAATGGCAGAACGCGATGAAGCCGGTCCCGGCCGTCTAATCGAAATTCCAACACTTGTAGAAACCATCACGACCGCACTTGCGATCTCACCAACACGTTCCGGCTCCAATACGTCAACTTCCAAAAAGGCAAAAGGCAGTCTAGCTGGCCGCCACGTGTTGATCACGGCTGGCCCGACGCACGAACCAATCGATCCGGTGCGCTACATCGCCAATCGGTCTTCGGGCAAACAAGGCTACGCCATTGCCGCCGCCGCACGCGACGCTGGCGCGAACGTAACACTTATCTCAGGTCCCGTGACACTTGCAGATCCCGACGACATCACGGTGCGCCACATTGAAACCGCACAAGAGATGCTTGAGGCAACAAAAGCAGCCTTACCTGCTGACATCGCAATCTTTACAGCCGCCGTTGCCGACTGGCGGGTTGACGGCAAAACAAATAGCAAGATCAAAAAGAAAAAGAGCGGGGCGCCCGATCTTTCGTTGATCGAAAACCCCGACATCCTCAAGACAGTTGCGAAAAAGCGCAAAGGCCGTCCGACGCTGGTTATTGGATTCGCTGCCGAAACAGACGCTGTTGTGAAGTTCGGTACCAAGAAGCTGAAGGCAAAGGGTGCGGATTGGATTGTGGCCAATGATGTGTCCGCCACAACGGGGATCATGGGCGGCGATCGAAATACTGTGCATCTCATCACATCAAATGGTGTCGAAGACTGGCCGGATATGGCAAAAGAGGATGTCGCCAAGCGTATAATCACGCAAGCGGCCAAAACTCTTTCCGCCCGTATCAAAGCCGGTAGCAAATGACCCGCATCACAAATATCGAACCAGAACAAATAACTGTCGGCATAAAGCAGCTTGATCACGCCAAAGGTCTCGCGCTTCCGGCGTATCAAACTGCACTTGCTGCCGGTTGCGATTTGGCAGCCGCAGTCCCTGAAAGCAAGCCGCTGACTATTAATCCCGGTCAGCGCCTGGCTGTCCCAACAGGCCTGGTTTTGGAATTGCCGCCTGGCACGGAGGCGCAAGTACGCCCACGGTCCGGCCTCGCCTTGAAACATGGCATCACTGTTCTCAACAGCCCGGGTACCATTGACGCCGATTACCGAGGTGAAGTCGCCGTTATCCTGATCAATCTCGGCGATGTCGCATTCGAGATCGAGCGCGGCGAACGCATCGCTCAGATGATTGTCGCCCCTGTCACCCAAGCTAATTTCGTCGTCTCAAGGGAGCTTTCGCAAACGGATCGCGGCGCTGGCGGCTTTGGCTCGACAGGTCAGTAACACGCCGCCCCCTCCTTTTTGCACCGCAACCAGGACGTCCGGGCTGAATTATGCTACCAACACATCAAATTTGACGACAAAGGTGGTCCATCATGAACGAGATCTCTGACATTAAAACGCTTGCCGCAACGACCAGTTGGGGACGCGGCAAAGTCTACGAGGACATCACTGAGACGATCGGCCATACACCGCTTGTTCGCCTGTCGAAAATCAAGGCCGCATCGGATGCCAAGGCCGATATCCTGATGAAGCTTGAATTTTTTAATCCCTTGTCGTCTGTCAAAGACCGCATTGGTGTTTCCATGATCGATACGCTGGAATCGCAAGGCATCATAAAGCCCGGCGAGAGCGTATTGGTTGAGCCGACATCGGGCAACACTGGCGTCGGCTTGGCATTCGTGGCCGCCGCGCGCGGTTATCGCCTTATCCTGACAATGCCGGAATCGATGTCG
>JAJFHI010000452.1 GCA_021775715.1 Hyphomicrobiaceae bacterium
GTTATTCTCGTCGGTCTTCTCGTATCTCGGCGGCGAACAGCTCGTCGGCGATTTTGTGCTTTCACTCAATCTGTCACCGATCATGTTCCTGATCCTCGCGCAGCTCATTATCTTTCTACTCGGTTGGCCGCTGGAATGGTCCGAAATCATCATCATCTTCGTGCCGATCTTCCTGCCGCTGCTCGCGCACTTCAACATCGACCCGCTGTTCTTTGGCATCCTGATCGCACTCAATCTGCAGACATCTTTCCTGACACCACCAATGGCGATGGCAGCGTACTATCTCAAAGGCGTCGCGCCGCCCGAGGTGACATTGGGCCAGATATTCGCTGGCTGTTTGCCGTTCTTGTCGATGGTTCTGTTGTGCATGATCCTCCTTTACATGTTCCCGGTCATCGCGTTGGGACTGCCTGAATATTACTATGGGAAATAAGCATGAACCCTGCCTCACCTGACACGCTGACCGGCCTAAGCCTGACCGACGCCGCGGCAAAAATCCGTGACGGCGAGATTACGTCAGTGATGCTCGTGGACGCTTGCCTAGAGCACATCTCGGCGACCGACGGCGAGATAGGCGCATTCGCACATCTCGACCCACCGGCCGCGCACACCGCAGCTGTCGACGCCGATGCCACCCGTGCAACGGGCAACGGCATTGGCCCACTGCACGGTGTGCCGATCGCTGTCAAAGACATCATCGACACTGCCGACATGCCAACCGAATACGGTTCACCCGTTTTTGCCGGACGTCAGCCATCGCGAGACGCTGTCTGCGTCGCCGCTTTACGCAATGCCGGTGCGATCATCATCGGCAAGACGGTGACGACCGAGTTGGCATTGCTGACACCGTCCGCAACACGCAACCCTACCAACACAGCACACACGCCAGGCGGATCGTCGGCGGGTTCAGCGGCAGCTGTTGGAGCACATATGGTTCCGGCGGCAATAGGATCGCAAACTGCGGGCTCTGTTTTGCGTCCAGCAAGCTATTGCGGTGTTGTAGGCTATAAACCCACGTTAGGTCTTATCTCTCGCCGCGGTGTGCTGATGCAATCGCACACGCTCGACACGCTCGGTGTTCTCACGCAAACAACGAGCGACGCAGCGCTGCTCGTCGACTGCCTGTCGGCCTATGACCCGGACGACCCCGTCAGCTACCCACGCAGCCAACCACGGCTTTATGAAATCGCCGAAAGCACGCAGCCCTCACCGCCGCTGTTTGCGTTCATCAAGACGCCCGCCTGGGAGCAAGGTACACCGGAATTGCACGCGGCGTTTTCGGAATTAACGGATGCATTGGGTGACTCGTGTGAAGTCATCGATCCCGCCAACCTCGCCGATGTCATTGAGTGGCAACGCATCACCCACATCGCAGAGAACGCCGCCTACTATGGGCCACTGTTGGAGCAGGCATCGGGGCATATCTCAACCGGCCTGACGGAGCGCGTGGAAGCCGGTGCCAAGGAACCCGTTACCGCCTACATCGACGCAGTCGCCGCCAGGGATGCAGCGTACCTCGCCATCGCCCAACTCTTTTCCCGCTACAGCGCAATCCTAACGCCTGCAGCCCCGGGTGCCGCTCCTAAAGGGTTGGGATCGACGGGTGCGCCGATATTCAATGGCTTGTGGACGTATCTCGGTATGCCCGCAATTTCGTTGCCACTTATGGAGGGTAACGGTTTGCCGATTGGCGTCCAATTGGTTGGAGCAAGACGCGACGACGGCCGGTTGCTGCGCACAGCAAATTGGTTGACCCAAAAACTCGAAACGCTGGATGCATAAGACAGGGCTAGGACAAACACAATGTACAAAAAAATTCTGGCCGTCGTATCGCTTGGACTGTTATTTTTGTTCTTCTACTTCATGGGCCGACAGGTTGAAGAAGCCAGCTGGCTGATCGCCGTCCTGGTCGCAACCGGTGCAATGGCCGGATACGATTTCTGGCGTGATGCATTCAATGGAGGCCAAGCCAAAAAGACCGAGACCGACGACACCTAGCGCAGTATGAAAACGAGGCGCTGCCAAATGAGACAGCACCCCGGAGAAATCAACCTTGGCAAGGCCGGTCGACCCTTACTACACTTTGTAGGGCATCTGTTTTCCGGCCAACGCCGCATCAACGTTTTCCAACGCTTCAAAACCCATCTGATTACGCGCCTCGATCGCCGCCGAACCGAGATGCGGAAGCAAGAACGTGTTAGGCAGATTGTAGTAACCGTCGTGGATCTTCGGCTCGCCTGCAAAGACGTCAAGACCCGCATAGGACAACCGCCCCGACTTCAGGGCTGAAATCAAATCCTCATCGTTGACCAAATCACCGCGCGCCGAATTCACAACCACGGCACCGGCTGGCAACTTGTCAATCGTTTCCGTGTTGAGGAAATAGCGCGTTTCCGGCGTCGATGGCGCATTGATGGACAGGAACTGTGAAACCGCCAGCAAGCTGTCGAGCGTTTCGTGGAAAATGGCGCCCTTCTCTTTTTCCGGCGGCTGGCGAACGATGTCGTGATAGTGGATTTCCATTTCGAAACCGCGCGCGCGCTGTGCCAAAGCCTGACCGATTTTGCCAAAGCCGTAAATACCAAGCTTCTTGTTATCAAGGCGCTGGCCGACGAGTTGCAGCGGTGCCCAGCCTGGCCAAGCCTCCGAGCGGATCATCTGCTCGCCTTCTGCAGCACGACGCGCCGAACCCAGTATTAACAGCATTGCGATTTCTGCGGTCGCCACGGTCACACCGTGTGGCGCATTCCCAACCTGGATGCCACGGGCAGCCGTCGCCTTAAGGTCGATGTGGTCGAAGCCAATTGAAAATGTCGAGATTGTTTTGATGTGCTCAGGCAGAGCTTCAATGACATCGGCAGGCATTTTGTCCGTGATCGTGATCATCAGCGCATCAACTTCCGCTGCCGCTTTGATCACCTCTTCGGCAGTCATCTGCACATCGTTTGGGTTCTGCACAACGGAATAGTCGCGGTTGGCAC
The DNA here is from genome assembly GCA_021775715.1 of Hyphomicrobiaceae bacterium. Taxonomy (GTDB): domain Bacteria; phylum Pseudomonadota; class Alphaproteobacteria; order Rhizobiales; family Hyphomicrobiaceae; genus JAJFHI01. The sequence continues at coordinate 2,982 of JAJFHI010000452.1, forward strand.
GACCTTCAACCGCCGTTGGTAGGCGACGCGTGATGAGGAGGCGTTTTTTCATTGTTATGTTTCTCCCTTTACGTTTCTTCTCATTGAAGCGCTTTAAGCTTCTGCTTATTGCAAGACCTGCAACTTAAAAACAAGTGTGCGTGAAGATACACATCGGTCAAGTCAGAACGATTGCAAACATTTGCTTAACTGTCTCGTGGAAGACTGAACCAAATCGACGTCACAATCGACGGCGATGCGGAACGCCCATGCTTTCGAGGTGCATTACTAACGGCCTCAAGCATCTGTTTGAGTTGATTTATCAACGATCACTTTAAGCCAGCAGTACCACCCGTCTCCTACCCGTTTGGACAGGTTGTACGAGCCAAACAAGAGACAAAAAATCATGCGGGCGATTGTCGCTGTTCTCGCCATCGTTGCAGTCGGAAAAATTTACGTGCAGTACAACTTCTACCGATCTGCTGCAGATCAGGCGATAGTTTCCGCCTACCGCTCGGCAGCAATTTCGGCCTGCCAAAAGGGACAAAGCAATTTGTCTGACGACACAGCGGCCTATCTTTGGGGCACGCCACGTTCAATCACTGTGCGCGTAGGGCAGCCCGATCTCGGCGTTGCTTTATGGGACATCGACAATCCGCGATGGGCCGAAAGCTACAAACACGCCAACCTCGAACTGGCGCCGAAAGATCCCCACACCGGACTAACCTGCAGGTTTGACCTCACAACAGGGCGCGCTTCAATTTCAAATGTCTAAATGGTCCTGGCGAGGTTCGGCGTTCAACGTCTAACGCCTTCAATGGCAATCTGGGTCATAAATAGATGGTCCAGTCGACCGCCGGTCAGGTGAGAAAGTAGCTCTGTACGCTTGGAAAAGGGCGTGACCGGGCCAATATCATTGACCGTGAAGCCCGCCGCTTCAAACATCGCGGCAAAGGTCTCTGGTGTAAACCATCTCAGGTGTGTGCGATCGAACACGCCCTTGTCGGCTTCAGGAAAATGGCCCGTAACGAGCTCTCTAAGTACACGCCAATGTGAGATATTTGGCGAACTTGCCAGCACCAATCCATCAGGTCGGACGAGGGGCGCCAGTCGCTTCATTGTGGCGCGCGGATCGACAAGATGCTCCAACACTTCTGACAGGATCAGCGCATCAAACGAAGCTGGTTGCCAGTCAAGATCCATCGCCTCGACATTGCCAACGACAACCTCGGACAAGACCCTTGCAGCCGACGACGCCGGCTCCGGCATAAGCTCGACGCCGGCATAGTGGCCAGCACATCCAGCGCCAATCGCCAATGCGCCGGTCTCACCGGAACCGCAACCGATTTCAAGAATTCGTGCTGTTGAATCTTTAGGCAAGCGCCGAACGAAATCTTCGCGCGCACCTGCAAAGTACGTTCGCGATTTTCCGCCATACGCCGTCTCAAACTGACCAGAAATTGCTGAAGCCGTCATTTGCATTTCATCTTTCATTTTCAATTAATTCGAAAGTAGCAGCGGAATATGAATGCTGCGCTAATAATTTCAAGAATGCTCAAGACGTTGTTCCGAATACAAATATTTACATTCGTAAATAGTTTTGTTTATTTTTTGTTTATGAAATTGCTTACATCTTGTTAGCGCGAATTTTACCCTAATCGGGCATAAACAAAATTCGGCGCTATATCATTTCAGTTTTGTCGCGCCCAACAGAGTAAAAAGTTGAGCCTCAGTTTTATGCGTTTCGTGCTCAAATTTCCGACGAAATTGAACTTGGCAGTCCTATGCGCTGCTTTGCTTATGGGCGGCTGCGCGACTGGTGCAACAATGGCACCGCCGAGCTTTGCAACAGCCGACAAGAACGGCCTAGATCGCACATATCGTTTGGGAATTGGCGACAAGCTAAAAATTACGGTTTTTGAAGAACAAGACCTATCCGGGCAATTTGAAATCAATGCCCTGGGGCAGGTTTCTCTGCCGCTAATTGGCGAGGTAAGCGCCAAAGGGCTTTCGATTGCCAATTTCCGCAATAAAGTTCGGCAGCGTCTGGCCAATGGTTATTTAAACAATCCACGGGTCACCGTTGAAGTTTTAAATTACCGCTCGTTCTTTGTTCATGGCGAAGTCAAAAACGGTGGTGAATTCACATTCAAAGTTGGAACTCGGCTTCGCGATGCTGTTGCAACTGCGGGTGGCTACACGTATCGGGCACAGCAAGATTATGTGTTGGTCACACGTGAGGGCCAGAAGCAGTACCGGATTAACCTGCCAAGCGATATCCCAGTTCTGCCAGGTGACAACATCCGTATTCCGGAACGTTTCTTTTGATGCCGGGCCTGCACAAGTCCCGACACAAATGGCCGGCGCCCAACGTGACTGAGAAAGCTGCGGCCCACGATTGGTTGCCGCGTCCACCCAGAAAACGACTACGCAATCATCCATTAACCGCCATCATCGTGGTTGCAGCAGCCACTTTCATCACGGGCAAGGCAGTAGCCCTGGACCTCGATGGCAACCAAGGGCTGATAACCGATACAATCGCCAACCGAGAACGCCTAAAGGACTATGACAACATTAAAAGTTATGGTGCCGAACGTGTTCTCCAAGATCGCGACCGTACCTACGTCAATCCGGAGGGATTCCGGGCTGGAAACTATCTAATTTTACCGTCTGTCGGCACAGATGTGATCTTCGACGACAATATTTTTGGTCGCGATGCAGACAAAATCTCAGACATCCGTTTTGAGCTGACACCCGAGGTCAAATTCACCTCGCGCCTACCACGCCACGTTCTCAACTTTTCACTTGATGGTAAAATCGTCTCTTACGAAGAAAATACCGATCAGAATTATGAGAACATAAGAGCAGTTGCAGACGGTGCGCTGCACTTTGATCATGCACATACACTTGCTGTGCATTTCCTGTCCGAACTCGCGCACGAAGAACGCGGCAGCATCACTGCACCTCTAACCGCGCGCGGTCCGATCCCGGTGTTTCACAACCA
>JAJFHI010000453.1 GCA_021775715.1 Hyphomicrobiaceae bacterium
TTACCTTCGTTGGAGTGATAGAAAAATCCGAGATCACCGATCTTCATGGCGCGCATATTGTTTCGCGCCTGATAGTTGCGGACGCCGTCCCACTCTTCACCCATTTTGCCTTTGGCCATGAGGTGGTCCCATGAGAACACATCAGGTTCCGACTTGAAAAGCCAGTAGGCTGGACCTGATGATGCCGTTGCGGCAGATGTCGTGGGTGAAACAGATTTCTCGGATGCCTTGGATTTGACTGCAGGCTTTTTGGCCGGTTTTGCCGACTTCGATTTCCCGGCCTTCGGCGTGGCTTTCTTTGCAACCATGTTGCCCCCTGATCTCAAACAGTGCGCATTAGGCAACGACCTCAAAGTGAGACATCCCCGAGAGCTGCACGGATTTTTTTATTGATATCGCGTAACGCGTGGTCGGCATAGGGCTCTGGTGTGCCGTTTCCCCAGACAGGTTGAGGCCATGCGGCATCCGTCTTACGACGCCCAACGACATGCACGTGCAGCTGGGAAACAATATTGCCCAATGCCGCAACGTTGACCTTATCGACTTCAAAAACATCCGACAGCGCAATGGAACACTGTGCCGCTTCATCCATAAGCAATGCGCGATCGTCGCGACTAAGATCTGTAAGTTCGACGAGATTGGCTTTTCGCGGCACCAAGATAAGCCACGGGAACCGGGCGTCTTGCATCAATCCGACATAGCAAAGGGCAAGGTTTGCAATCTCAACCGTATCTCCCGCTAATCGCTCATCAAGTTGGAATGTCATAATAAAATCGACCTTAGTGCTTTTCCGCCCGCATCGGTCGTGAGAGCAGGTCAGCGATGGCAGTGTCTACGTCCAAGGACCCAGACACAATCGCGTAAACGGCCTCGGCAATCGGCATTGCTATGTTGCGGTTGGTGGCGATTTTGTGCACGGCTTCAGCGGTGAAGATGCCTTCCGTCACAGCACTGCGCGACCCAAGTATCTCGTCCAACGCACGGCCCTGCCCCAGCGCCCGGCCAAGCGACATGTTGCGCGACTGCGGACTGCCGCACGTCAAAATGAGGTCACCCAAACCGGACAACCCCATCAAGGTATCGGCTTCTGCGCCCATCGCTTCGCCGAGACGGCGCATCTCATGAAATCCACGCGCAACCAGGGCTGCATGCGCACTCGCACCCAAAGCCTTGCCTTCAACAATGCCGGCGGCAATCGCCAGGACATTCTTGAACGCGCCGCCAAATTCAACACCGGTGACATCCTGCGACCAGTAGATACGAAATTGGTGATAACCCAGCGCCTCGGCGAGTTGGCGGCCTTTTTCCTCGTTCGCGCACGCCAGCGTCAATGCCGCTGGCAACCCTCGCGCGACGTCGGCTGCAAAACTCGGTCCGGACAAAACAGCGAGCGTCGCATTCGGCAACGTCTCGGCAACAACTGCACCCATCAGTTTACCAGTCGATATCTCAATGCCTTTTGCACAAACGATTACGGGCTTTCCAGCATCCCACAACGACGCCAATTCGCTTGTGATTTTTCGCAGATGTTGCGCCGGTGGAACTAGGAAGACGACATCAGCGGCCGCCACCTCGGCAAGCTTGCCCGTCGCCCGCAAACCCCTGTGCAAATCAACTCCGGCCAGAAAGGTCCGGTTGATGTGGAATTCGTTTATTTCCCGAACCGTCTCGGCCTCATAGGCCCAAAGCACAACGTCATGACCCGCCAGCACCATGGTCTGCGCCAGAGCCGTACCCCACGCACCTCCACCAACAACACCAACGCTATTCACCTGCATACCATTTGTTCCTCTCGTACGTTCGATTAGGCCTTAACGCCTGCGCCGATTGCAGGTGCGGCATCCGGATCAAGCGGCCAGCGTGGGCGCACCGCCACATCGAGCTGATCCACCAAACCACGGTGCAGCCTCTCCGCACCCGCCCAGGCAATCATCGCGGCGTTGTCACCGCACAAGGTGACCGGCGGAACATGCAGCGTGTAGTCTCGCTCAGCGGCAAGGCCTTGCAACGCCGCCCGCAACTTTTTGTTCGCTGCGACACCACCGGCCACAACAAAGCGGCGCGGCGCATCTGTCGTCAACTTCGTTTCCGCTATTTCCATCGCACGCTGACAGCGGTCTACCACCGTATCACAAACCGCAGCTTCAAACCCGGCACAAAGGTCTGCGACATCCAGATCTGAAAGCGGGGCAATGGCCTGGGCGCGCTGGCGCACTGCCGTTTTCAAACCAGCAAACGAGAAATGCGGTTCAGGCCGGCCCTTCATCGGACGGGGGAAATCGAACCGCGCGGCGTTTCCCTCGCGAGCCGCTTGTTCGACGGCCGGTCCACCCGGCTGCGGCAGGCCTAACAACTTCGCTGTCTTGTCGAACGCTTCGCCAAGCGCGTCGTCGACCGTCGTGCCGATGCGGTCGTAGTCATCAACGCCGCGCACCAGCAACACCTGGCTATGTCCACCGGAAACCAGAAGCAACAGGTAAGGAGGCTGTAACCCTTCCGTCAAACCGACGGTCAACGCATGACCTTCGAGATGATTGATCGACAAAAACGGGATGCTCCGCGCAAGGCTGATTGCTTTTGCGGTGATAGCACCGACGATCAATCCACCAACCAAGCCTGGCCCAGTGGATACTGCTACGCCATCCAAATCGTCAAAAGTCAGGTCCGCTTTGGCCAAGGCCTCAGCGATCAGCGCATCAAGACAAACGACATGAGCGCGGGCGGCAATCTCCGGCACGACTCCGCCGAATGCCCGGTGTTCGTTCCACTGCGAGCGCACGACATTCGACAACAACTGTCCTTCGCCTGATGCGCTCCGGCGAACAACCGCCGCTGCCGTTTCATCACAGCTCGACTCGATGCCAAGGATCACACGATCCTGGCCAGCGTCAG